>JASFGN010000399.1:0-4144 GCA_050123735.1 Desulfobacterales bacterium
CGCATGCATCCGGCCGCTGGCAGTCAGCCGCGGCGCCTGAGGTTTACGAAGCCTACAGGCAAACACTCGGCGGCAAGCCGGTCGACAGTTTCGATCCGAACGGCTATCTGTCCGAGCTGGGGCTGAAAACATCTCTGGCTGCCGGCCGGACCAATGCCGATCTGCTGCGCGCTTTTCACCTCATTAAGGATTACCGACCGGACCCGCGCTATTTTCCGTTTTCAAAAAAGACAGGCGCCCTGATCCAGAAGTTTTTCCTGTCAGCCAGCAAAATAGCACCCAGTGCCGTCACAGCCATCGATCGCATCCTCGATCCAGTGGCCGTCAGATGGACTGAAAAAAGCCATAAGACGGATCGATACCGTGCAGCCCCTTACGGCCGCTTGGAGGACATCGCAAAAACAGAACCTTCCGGGCTGCCCAAGGAAGCACACTATCTGGGGATTTTGCGCAAACAGGTGCGCCAGTTCGCATGGGACAGAGGACCGCATGCGGGCAGCATCGATTCGGGGCGGCGCGCCGGCGAAGACTTCGGCAGTTACGATATCGCCCTTTGCTTCGGTTTCAGCAAGCAGCAGGCCCGCCGAATCGCCACCGAATGCTATGGCATCGATATCAGCCAGACCCATTACCGCGATCCGTTCAATCCCGCGCAACCCCGCATCACCGGTACGGTTGGTAAGATCGGCGACATCCAGCGGCATTACAACCGCAGTCCGGCCGGTGCGGAAGACACCCGCATCACCGCCGCCCGCATCCACCTGACACGCGCCCACAGACTGGTCGACGAGGGTTTTTATGTTGCCGCCGATGAAGAATTTGCCATCGGCCTGCACAGTCTGCAGGATATTTTTTCACACGCCCAGTTGACCCCCTCCACCCACACCTGTCTGGGTGAATTTCCCGATCTGGTCAAATATCATCCGCAGGCCATGTTTGAAACCGCCCTGGCCACCGAAGGCTATTTTAAAAAGTTTATTGCCGGCTTAAAATTAAAACCGCTTGAACCGGCGGCTGAACCGCAGATTTCAGATACGTTTTCCGATGCTATGGTAGGGGGCTCTGCCGGTCCGGATGAACAGGTGCGCGTATCTCAAAAAATAGCTGCCTTCCCTGAAAAGCTGATGGCATTTTTAAAAATCAATGGAATCCGTATTTTCGTCGGTGCTGCGGACACCAGGCCCACCGAGCTGGGATTCGGGATGGATCTGGACGGTGACGGCCGCATTGCGCCGGGCCGCTGGGTGGATGTCAGCCGGGACGGGCAGCGGCAGCGGTTCGAGGTCGAAGATCAATTCGAAGACGGCCGGGTCTGGGACCACCAGCCGGCAGCGTACCATCATCAAAACCGGCTTATTTTTATCTCGGCCTCTGCGCTGGATGATCCTGAATTTGAGATCATTCTAAAACACGAAATCAATCACGCCATCGACTGCTGCCTGCAGGATGATCCGCACCTGGGCACTAAATGGCAAGCCTATATCGATAAGCTATACAATACGGCACGACGCAAGGGAACCATCGCCTTTGATGAAATGGATGAGCATGAATTCTTTGCCCAGTATGAAAAAATATTTTGACATATTCGAGCTGGATGAATCGGCTTCAATCGCAGAATTGGAGCAGGCGTATAAGGAGTTGAGCAATGCCTGGCGCCCGGAGAACTTTCAGAATTTTCCGCGCCAAAGGCGCGCGGCGCAATTAAAATTACAGGAGATAACCGAAGCCTATGGGCGTCTGAAATCCCATATGGCAGCCAAACCACCCCTAGCGGCTCATCATCATCAAGCGGCATCTTCTAAAATCGAACCGAATGAAGGCCCCCTTGCAGACGGTTTGCCGGCGTCTGGTGAGGGTCCGGCTCTGGAGCGTGCGGAGGACCCACCCCCCTGGGAACCTCAGCGCCCGACCCGACCGGCCGAAGTCATCAGCCGGCCGCAAATTCAAAAAACCGTCCAGAAAAGCCTGATATTTGGTTTAGTGGCCATTTTGGCGGTTTTGGCTGTCTTGTTGTTTTACCGGCTTTTTTGACCCCCCTCAAACACCCGCCGCAACCCGCCAGACGACCCCTGTCTTCTGTTCTTTATTTCCTGACACCTGAACCCTGCCTGCCGCGGCGCAGTTTGCCAAAGCGAAGACGGGACGCCTGAAATCTTTTCTATGTGGTACTCCCATCCACCAGCGGTATAATTCTCAAGGTGACCCTTCGGTTTGAGGCGTTATCCGAGGAGATCGGCTGGGATTCACCAAAACCGACGGAGCGAATCCGCTTGGGGTCGATGCCGCGCTGAATCAGCACATTTTGAACAGCCGCTGCTCTGCGCTCCGACAGCTGCTGATTATAGGTTTCGGAGCCGATGGGGTCTGTGTGCCCCTCTACCTGAATGGCCGTATGATTGTATTTCTGCAGTACGGGCGTTACGCGATCAATTTCGGCATATCCGCCGGACTTCACGGCAGCTGAATCAAAATCGAAGAACACATCGCCTTTGAAAGTGGCCAGAAGAATATCGGTGTTTTCGCGATCCCGCTCGATGCTCGCACGGTTGTAAGCCCTTGATTCCGCAAGGGCTGCATCGAGCTCGGCTTCCTGCCGGTCCATGTAGGAAGCCACCTGATAGCCGGCCAATCCGCCAAGGCCGGCACCGATGAGCCCTCCAATCCAGGCACCGGTGTTACCGGCGTAAGCACCACCGATAACCGCTCCGACGCCGGCACCGCCAGCCGCACCAACGGCTGTCCCGGTTTGCTGTCTTTGCGACATTCCCGTACATGCGATCAATGAAAATATGAGTAGCAGCGCTATGAGTTTCTTTTTCATCTTTCCTCTCCTTTCCTCGATCATTGGATCGATCCGGAAATTTAAGGCCTATGACGCGACTGAGTTCCGAAAGGTTTACAAATGCAGAAATGAAGCAGCGCGCATGTGACATTTTTCGTACAGCACGTTGATAAAATCTGTCGCCCGGAGACAAAAGGATGAAGCGGCCATACGCATAACCATTCTGATTTATTAAATATTACAAAAATACGCCATAATGGTGCAATTATTGCAGAAACACAAAAGGTTGTATGAACTAAAGTCTACAAATCGATTCATCTATATATCTACAGGGGGGCTCACACCGGTGAAACGGATCCTGCGTATATTGGCATGTTGCTTTTTGGTTTTTGGCGGATATGTTTATGCCGATTTTGAATCCGAGGTGATTGATCTGGTCAATGTTGAAAGGGATGCCGAGGGGCTCCCGCCGCTCAGCACCGATGCCGACCTGGCATCTGCCGCCCGGGGCCATTCCGAGGATATGGGGCTGCAGAATTATTTCAGCCACACCGGCCTTGACGGGCGAACCCCGTGCGATCGAATGTCGGATGCCGGCTACAGCTGGAATTACTGCGGTGAAAACATTGCTGCCGGCCAACCAACCCCTGAAGATGTGGTCGACACCTGGATGGCCAGCCCCGGACACCGGGCCAATATATTGAACCCCAATTATTGCGACATCGGTGTCGGATATGCTTATGTGGCCAGCAGCACCTACGGCCATTATTGGACCCAGAATTTTGGTCGCCGCAGCGGCATCAGTTCCTGTCCGGAGATTGCCAGCTACACCATCACCGCCACGGCCGGCACAGGTGGCAGCATCGCGCCCCAGGGAGATGTCGAAATAGACCAGGGCGACGATATCACTTTTACCATCACGCCCGAGGCGGGCTACAGTGTGGCGGAAATTCTGGTAGACGGAGTGCCTGTCGACATTACCACCACCTACACGTTTGAAAACGTCGCTGGCAACCACACCATTTCTGCCGGCTTTGCCATCAATCAGCTGCCGCCTGCCGCCGATGCCGGTCCCGATCAGAACGTCATCGAAGGTGCAACCGTTGTGCTGGACGGTTCAGAATCATCGGACCCCAACGACGCGATCGTGACCTACGAATGGACGCAGACCGGCGGGCCGGCCATAACATTATCCGACACAGCCGCCGTCAGACCCACTTTTGTGGCCGCCCCGATTGCAGAAGATGTCTCGCTTGTATTTCAATTGACCGTATATGATTCGGGCGGAGACTCGGATTCGGATACGGTTAGCATTAACGTCACCGATAATGGCATCCAGACGGTGCCCGCTGATGCCATCAC
>JASFGN010000400.1:0-4143 GCA_050123735.1 Desulfobacterales bacterium
CTCATTAATTTTTATGCAAGATTCAGGTCATATGACGAACGCCCTATATGCTCATAATCCATATGCTCATAACGATCAGAATAAAAAGGGCAATCCAATCGATTCGGCTAACGCTCAAGTCCGGATCCGAGCGTTTTTCAGAATAGCCTCTGGCCTCCATGGCAACGATCAGCCGGTCAGCCTGTTCAAAGGTTCTGCGGATCAGCGGTATTGCCAGCCGGGTGATACGATACAAGGGATTTTTCCTGTTTTCCAGGCAGCGGGCCCTCTGCGCTTCAGCGGTTTCTCTCGCCTGGTTGAGAATGACAGGGATAAATCGCACAATCAAGCCCATCATGGTGGCAATATGTTTAGCGGGTATAAATCCGAACGGCCGCAAAAACCATTCGACTGCCGCTTTGATCTGCCCGGAAGGGGTTGATAGTATAAACAGAAATCCAAACAGTGCAATAATAAACAACCGCCAGCAAACAAGCAGGCCGGAAAGCACACCCTGCCGCGTAATGGCAATGGCTTTGATTTCGATTAAAACCGCGCCGGGCGTGGTCAACATGCGGGCCATCAAAATCAGCAAAAGCAGAATTAGAAAAAACCGAAATTCCTTAAACCCGGATTTGAGCGGTGGACGGGAATGAATAATGAGTCCTGCCAAAAGAGCGGACAGCAGGCCAAGCCCAAAGAATCCGCCCCCAAGGCTGCTGAAACTAATCAGAATCAAGAATAGGATTTTAAAGCGAACATCCAATTTGTGCAGCACAGAGGTTCCCGGATGAAAGCTAAAGCTTGTCAGTTCAGCCATGAACGAACCTCCATTCCCAGCTGAGCGGCGCAGGGGGCTCTGACACCAAACGTTTCAATATCAGCAACAATTTCTGCCGGGAGACCATCTCGCACGATTTTCCCCTTTTGCATAATGATCAAACGATCGCAATGGGCGAGCACCTTTTCCAGATCATGCGTAATGACGACAATCGTATGGCCGGTCTGATGCAGGGCGAGAATCTGCTTGAGAACCTGTTTGACGCCGGGGTAGTCCAGACTTGTAAAAGGTTCATCGCAAACAACCACTTTGGGTTCCATCGCTAAAATGCCCGCAATCGAGAGTCGGCGTTTCTCGCCTCCGGACAGCAAATGCGGCCGCTGATCGGCAAATTTTGTCAACCCCACGACCTCCAGCGCATCGGCCACGCGCTTGCGGATTTGCTCTTGATCAAGCCGCAGATTTTCAGGACCAAATGCCACATCGGCATAAACCGTTTCACCGACGATTTGGCTGTCGGCATCCTGGAACATCATGCCCACCAGGCGCCTGGCGCGCATCGGATCCTTTTGTACCGGAACGCCGGCCACTTTAACGCATCCGGCCGTCGGCCGCAGCAATCCGTTTAGATGTCGAATGAGGGTTGTCTTGCCGCAGCCGTTGGGCCCGGCGAGAACCACAAAAGCACCGGCCTCAATCCTGAGGTTAATCTGATCAAGACCCAGTGTGCCGTCTGAAAAACGGTGGCTGAGATTTTTAATTTCAATGATATCCATTTTCCCCACGTCGTGTTATTTTATATCAGGAACGAAACTTTCGTTTTACGGATGCAAAATCGCACCAATCAACCACGAAAACACGAAATTAAAAAAGCACGAAATCCTAAATTGTTCCGATTTTCGTGTTTTCGATATTTCGCGCTTTCGTGGTGAAATAATCCGCATCGATTCAAATCGCTGTTGCGGAAATGACATGACCTGCGCCCATTCTGAATTTAGGCCGTTACTCGAGATGCGGGTCCCGAAATCCGCACGACCGGCCGCAGGGCTCTGGCAATAGCAGCCGCGGCCGCAATCTTTATGGTATCTCCGATTAAAAAAGGATACATGCCCAGCGCCAGTGTTTTGTCCAGGGGCATACCGCTGACGATTTTCAACCAGGTAACCCCACAGGCATACAGAACCAGCGTCCCGCATACCATCCCCAGAACATCGGTTATCATTCGCGGAGCGGCTCTGTGAGCAATTTTGCCGATAAGAGCAACCGTTGGCAGATATCCGAGCAGGTACCCGCCGGTCGGCCCGATAAACCGAGCGATGCCGCCAAGTCCGCCGGCGAACACCGGCAATCCGACAGCTCCGACCAGCAGATAGACCCCTACACTTGCCAGACCCCAACGACTGCCCAGCAGCAGACCGGCCAGGTAAACAAACATATTCTGCAACACAATGGGGACCGGACCGATAGGAATGGACAGAAAAGCCCCCACCGCCGTCAGGGCAGCAAATAAAGCGGCATACACCATCATTCGTAATTGGTTCGACGCGTCCATAATCTACCATTCTGTGGAAAATTATTCGAAGGTGCTCTAAGTTTAGAAATGCCTAAAGTGACTAAAATGAGCTAAAATGCCTAAAGTTATGGTGTCGCTGCGCTCCTTCTGTCCTATAAAATGGATCGTTCGACCCAAAGGCTCTCGACGGGCAGAATTCCTCAATTTTAGGCATTTTAGATCATTTTTAATTTTAGCTCATTTGCTGCTATAATTACTTTTTATAGGTTTATAACGTTAACTGCGGGTGTTAATGCGCCGGATTGAGATAAGCCTAAGGACTTTGATGAAAACAATCCCCGTAGCGTATTGTTTTCAGAGACCCATCAGCACATTCCAGTATCAAAGCGCCGGTATCGTCAACATCAACTGCCTTACCCTTATAGACTTTCCGGGTTGTTACCACCCGAACATGGCGATTCAAGGTCACCGTAAATTGCTTCCAGTGTTCGATCACATCGTCATATGCAGCTGCATGCATTTGGGCTTCAAAGGAATCCAGGTAACGGGAGAGTATCTCTTTTCGCGACACCCTGCGCCCCAAAATCTTTTTAAGAGATGTCGCCGCCGGTTCAATCGACGGCGGATCATTGTTGACGTTGAGGCCGATGCCGATATTGATAAACGTTACGCGATCCGCCTCGGCTTCCAATTCAGAAAGCATGCCGCAGATCTTGCACTCGTCGGCCAAAAGATCATTGGGCCATTTCACCCTGACGTCTATGCCAAACATTTCATTCAATATCCTGGCGAGCGTCAGCGATGCCAAAAAACCTACCCTGAAGCTTAGGACCGGCGGCAGATCGGGCCTTAAAACCATCGTAAAATAAAGGCCGCCTTTTTCAGAAGACCATTGCCGGTTCAGGCGCCCGCGACCGCTTGTCTGGCGCCCGGCAATGACGGCTGTAAAATTCGGGCAGCCCTTCCGCGCCAATTCTTTGGCCGCATCCATCGTAGATGCCAATTCGGCATGATAAATGATTTTGGATTCACGTCCTGCAAATTCCCATGGATAGGGTTCGTCCGGGGAATTTATCAAATGATACCCTTTGCCGGACGAAATAATCTCATACCCCAGCGCCTGGAGTTGCTGTATGTGTTTCCAGATCGATACCCGCGATATACCCAATCGCGCGCTCAGGGCCTGGCCTGAAACGGCACCATCATTTGTTCTCAGATTTTCAAGAATGCGACGCTTCATATTGGAAAATATCTATTCGTTAACTAGAAAAATGAGAAAGGTTAACGAAAATCATCGGGCATGTCAATTGGAATGTACTTATTGGGTATCAGAAAAAAGAGGACTGCAGGCAGAGGTCAGAAAACAGGGGCCTGAAAACATTTACGTGCCCTGACCTATACTTGAGTTGATAGAAATGGTAACCGCGTCAGAACTTAAATTGACAATACGATACCACAGCTTTTCCAGAGCCTTCAAAAGTTTGAATACGTTTACAATACCTGCAATTTTAGGACGCTATAATTTTTACAGATACGAGAAGAGATATCTCAAATTTATTCATACGTCTTATCATAATACATGATATCTGACCAATGTCGACGACGTTTTTCAAATGCACTCATACAATCCGCATAGTCAAACCTCATTTTGTTATTAAATGTTTTTAAATGTCGTTTTTTGTGCACTCCCCCATCAGATTTTACTATCTCAAATACATCTGCAGAGCATCCTGTCCAATGCGAAGGCCAATTAAATTTAACCTCATAATCCTTTTCTTCAAGCTGGTATATTACTGGCACGTCACAAAAGAAATTTCTAACCGGCGGGAAAAAAAGGTCAACAAGCGGATAACCAACATAACCACCACCA
>JASFGN010000401.1:0-4138 GCA_050123735.1 Desulfobacterales bacterium
AATAACGCCAATTCACGTAAAGTGAATTGGGTTATGGAGGGAGGAAGATGAGAGCATTAACCATCGATGGCAAAAAAATTCACGACGACAGCAATTGCTGGGTGATCGCCGAGATCGGTCACAACCACCAGGGCAAACTCGAAACCGCCAAAGAGATGTTTCGAGTGGCAAAAGAATGCGGCGCCGATGCGGTCAAGTTGCAAAAACGGGATAATCGCCAGCTTTATACCAAGGAGGGCTACAACAAACCCTACGAAAATATTAACAGCTATGGCGCGACATACGGTGAGCGCAGAGAAGCTCTTGAATTTGGATGGTACGAATATAAAGAGTTAAAGGATTATGCGGAAGAAATCGGAGTCACTTTTTTCTCCACGGCATTTGATTTTGCCAGTGCCGACTTTCTGGCCAAACTGGATATGCCGGTCTACAAGATTGCCTCAGGTGATTTGAAAAATATCCCTCTGCTCAAACATATTGCCGAAATTCAAAAGCCAATGATCGTCAGTACCGGCGGAGGAACCATGGAGGATGTTAACCGGGCCTATGATGCCATTATGCCCATTAATCAGCAGTTGGCCTTGCTGCAGTGCACGGCGGGCTATCCGGCAGAATTTGAGGAATTGAATTTGCGCGTCATTTCCAGTTTTCGGGAACGGTTTCCGGATACGATTGTGGGGTTGTCATCCCATGACAACGGCATTGCCATGGCGGTGGCGGCGTATATGCTGGGCGCCCGCGTTGTTGAAAAGCACTTTACCCTTAACCATACCTGGAAAGGCACGGATCACGCCTTTTCGCTGGAACCCATCGGCTTTAAGAAAATGGTGCGTGATCTACAGCGCACTCGAGTGGCTATGGGTGATGGCGTCAAGCGGACGTATGCCAGCGAAGTGAATCCCATCATTAAGATGGGCAAAAAAATCGTCGCCGCTCGCGATCTACCCGAAGGCTACACCCTGCGACGTGAAGACCTGGCTTTGAAGTCACCCGGAGATGGACTCCCCCCCTATGAAATAGAAAAAGTAATTGGTCGGGTTACAATAAAGTCCCTGTCTGAAGACGATGATATTACTTTTGATGTTTTAAATGGCGCCCAGGAGTGGTCGAAGGCGGCGGCATCTTGAAAGATCTATTCAGCCTGAAAGGCCAAGTTGCCGTTGTTACGGGGGCTTTAGGCAAGTTGGGTCCTATCTGGATTGAAACATTGCTGGTCGCCGGGGCCAAAGTTTTTGCGCTGGATCATCCCAACGCCCAGATATCGCAGGAATATAAAAACCTTCAGGGCCGATTCAAAGAGCAAAACCTGCAGCTGGCATTTGCAGATGTCACAGACCGTGAAGCTGTTGAGGCCGCGTGCCAAAAATGCCTGGATACTTATGGCATCCCTTCAATCCTTGTGAATAATGCCGGTATCGATCAGCCTCCAGATCAGCCGGATCAAGCGTGTTGCCTGGAAGATATCCCTTTTGAGCTCAACCGGAAAGTTTTTGAAGTCAATGCCCTGGGCCTTTTTCTGGTGACCCAAGTTTTTGGGGGTCAGATGGTAAAAATCGGCCGGGGGTCTATCATCAACATTGGCTCCCTCTATGCCAGTGTTGCACCCGACTCGCGGTTTTACAATCACATCAAATGCGATCCTCCTTTTCTTAAACCACCGGCATATGGGGCTTCCAAAGCGGCTGCTGTGAATTTGACCCGATATCTGGCGACATTGTGGGCACCGTGTGGGGTGCGTGTCAATGCCCTGTCGCCGGGTGGCGTATCCGGCGATCAGGATCCGGAATTCAGGCGCAAATTCTGTGAGCGCGTTCCGCTAGGCAGAATGGCAGACGCCTCTGATTTGTGCGGTCCGTTGTTGTTTCTTGCATCGGCTGCATCCGCCTATGTAACCGGCATCGAACTGGTTGTGGATGGTGGGTTTACCGCCTGGTAAATCAATTTTACCACCGAGAGCGCAGAGTTTGGAAAAAAGGGGTAATAATTAAAAAACCAATCACGAAATCACCCCGGTTAAACTTTTATGGGTTTAACCGGGCAAGCGAAATTAAAGAAAGTACGAAACATTATATAAGTTTTCGCTTTTTCGTGCTTTCGTGGATAAATTTGTAAATGTTTTATGTCTGAAAAGAAGCCCACAATTGTTGGATTAATACCCGCACGGGCCGGATCAAAACGGGTCAAGGACAAAAACGTTCGCTTTCTGGCCGGGCATCCCCTAATGGCGTATACCATTGCTGCGGCTCTGGAGAGTGGGATTTTTGCGGATGTTATCGTGTCCACCGATTCTGAGCCATATGCCAAAATTGCCCGATATTACGGAGCGGAAGTGCCGTTTTTGCGTCCGGCAGAGTTGGCCGGTGATGTTTCACCGGACATTGAATGGCTGGAGTATACCTTAAAAAAACTGCAGAATGATGATCGCAAATATGACTGTTTCAGCATCCTTCGGCCCACCAGTCCCTTTCGTTTAGCTGAGACCATCCAGCGCGCCTGGAGAGCATTTCTGAATGAAGAAGGTGTTGATTCGCTTCGTGCAGTTGAGCGCTGCCAACAACACCCCGGCAAAATGTGGGTTGTTCGGGGACAACGGATGATGCCGCTTTTGCCATTGAGCCCTCCGGAGCAACCCTGGCACAGTAGCCAATATCAGTCATTGCCCGAGGTGTACGTCCAAAACGCAAGTATTGAAATTGCCTGGACACGGGTTGTTCTTGAAGGACGAACGATTGCTGGCAATGTTTTGATGCCCTTTTTGACTGAAGGACATGAGGGATTTGATGTCAATAATCCCCATGATTGGTTTCTGGCTGAACAATTGGTAGCGAATGGGAAGGCAGCATTGCCTGTTGTCCCTAAAAACCCTTACCTGATAAAGGACATTGCCTAACCGCAGGTTTGCCAAGATATGACAGCTAAAAAGCCTCTGCTATTAATTCCTGTGGAAAACCAGGTGCGCGAACTCGACCCCAAGCTGTTGCTCGCGTGTGTGGCGGCTGAACGTGGTTTTACCTCGGTGATCGGATCCCGCAGGGAAATGGAATTTAATATCGACCGGTTTCCGCGGAGCATTTATCTGTCGAAAAGCATGACCGTTCGGAGTCTGCTTTTTTTTCAGGTCGCCCGGCGCTTTGATGTCAATATTGTCACCTGGGATGAAGAAGCGCTTGTGCATCTTCCGCCGAAAACCTATTTTTCACGTCGCCTTGATCCCAGGGCCATCAAATATGTCTCTCATCTTTTTGCCTGGGGCGAGGACAATGCCCGGCTATGGCGCCAATATCCGCATCTTCCGGATGAAACACCCATTCATGTAACCGGAAACCCGCGCAGTGACATGCTGCGGCCCGAAATACGGCCATTTTATCAAAGGGAGGTTGAAGAATTTCAAGCACGATATGGTGATTTTATCCTGATCAACACCAATTTTAACCACGTAAATGCCTTCGGGCCGGACATGAACCTGTTTAAACCGACTAAAAACTCCGGCCAAAAAGCGAAGTTCGGGCGTGCCGCCCGCGGCATGAGCCTTGAATATGCCGAAGGCCTGATGCGCCATAAGAAAGCTGTTTTTAAAGATTTCCAGCGCATCATCCCCCGGCTGGAGGAAGCGTTGCCGGAGAATGCCATCGTGGTAAGACCCCATCCAACGGAAAATCACGAGGTTTATCGCAAAATTGCGGATAAATGTCAGCGGGTTCACGTTACCAGCGAAGGCAACGTCGTCCCCTGGTTGATGGCCACAAAAGCCGTCATTCACAACGGTTGTACCACTGGTGTTGAAGCCTATGTCACTGGAACGCCTGCCATTAGTTATCGAGCAAGCATTGATGAAACCTATGATAACGGCTTCTACCGCCTGCCCAATCTGGTGAGCCACCAGTGCTTTACTTTTGAAGAGCTGCGAGATATGTTGCGAATGATTCTACAGGGTGAAATAGGTGTTGCAGACGGTGATGAACGCCGACACCTTATCGATCAACATCTGGCAGGCAAAACGGGATCGCTGGCATGCGAACGAATGCTGGATGTGTTTGATAAGATAAGCGCGAACCTCTTTGTTGAAAGATCCCTTTCGAAACAAACAAAGCGATGGCTGATAACCCAGGGGTTGCACCTGGCTAAAGCCATAAAATCA
>JASFGN010000402.1:0-4129 GCA_050123735.1 Desulfobacterales bacterium
AATTACCTGGTGCGAGAAGATATCAAAGCTATTCTGGAATCCCGGGGCATCGATCCGTCAGAGGTTCAAACCCGAATGGATAGCCTGACAGACACAGAGCTCGAACAAATCGCAGAGCAGATTGATCAGCTCCCGGCCGGCAGTGGTTTTTTTGAAGCCTTTCTCATCATTATTTTTTTGGTTTTCGTGGTCCTTTTATTCACCGACATCGCCGGCTATACAGACGTATTTCCGTTTGTCAACAAACAGGCGGCAGCTGCTAAAACCAGCGCACCGGCACAGGCGCCTGCTTTCCAGTCCGTTTCCGGTATCAATCCCGACAAGCCGTTAATCGTTTACTTTAATCCCAACTCAAATGATCTGACCGCCACGGCATATGAAAGGCTTGATCGCGTCGCGCTCTTTATGAGCAAAAATCCGCAAACAAAAGTTAACGTTATCGGGTTTTCGAATGCAAGCGGCACGTCATCCTATGATCAAATGGTGTCGCAAGTTCGTGCCAATACCGTCAAAAACTATCTGATTGCAAAAGGGGTTGAGCCTTCAAAAATTTCAACCGCCGCCGGCGGCGCGCAGGATGCAAGCAGCCAAACAAGCAGCCGCGTGGTTATCGAATTTAAATGAGCTTGCCGCATGGACGTCCTGCCCGACACCACTCCGGAAAAATAGGCCCCGAATACATTGCACCGCCCGATAATCGATATGCTCCAGGCGCCCACCTTGGCTTCAAAACCCAAATCGGAGATAAATGCCGGCATATGAGCTGTGATAAAGGCCACATGAAAACCGCAAACAAAAAATCCCATCACCAGCAGTAAAAAGGACTGGTAAAGGAGGGTGATGGTTTTTTGACATCAGTAAAAAAAACCTTAAGATTATTGATCGAACGCCGCGTGAATACTGGTGAACAATATGGCCAAAGATCCGCGGTCGTTTCGTTTGTGCGCTTCGCAAATGGACTGATTTTTACGCACGACAAAAACAATACGATGGCGCTTTACCAGATGCCTTTTAGATAAATGGAGAAAACATTATGACATCACAAAGTGGACATCAGATTTTTTACAAAATCGAAAAAGTGGATGGCCTGGATATCTTTTACCGGCAAGCAGGCCTGAAAGACGATCAAACGATTTTGCTGCTCCATGGTTTTCCGACCTCATCGCACATGTTTCGCAACCTGATACCGCTGCTGTCAGACCGCTTTCACCTGATCGCACCGGATTATCCCGGTTTCGGCAACAGCTCCATGCCGGGTGTTGATGAATGGGACTACACTTTTGATAACATCGCCAATGTGATCGACCATTTCACGGAACAACTGGGCCTCAATCGCTTCAGCCTTTATGTGATGGATTATGGTGCGCCGGTCGGCTTTCGCATTGCGGCCAGGCATCCGGAAAGGATAGAATCTTTGATCATTCAAAACGGTAATGCCTATGATGAAGGCCTGCGGGAATTCTGGGATCCGATCAAAGCTTACTGGAAGGACCGCACAGAAAAAAATGCCGCTGCGCTCAGAAACAGCCTGCTGACCATCGAAGCGACCCAATGGCAATATACCAACGGTGTGCGCAATGTGGAGGCCATTGCACCGGATAACTGGTTCCACGATCAATATTTACTGGAAAGATCCGGCAACAAGGATATCCAGATGCAACTGTTCTACGATTACCGCTCCAATCCACCGCTGTATCCACAGTGGCAGGCTTACTTTCGTGCGCATCAACCGCCGGCGTTGATCCTGTGGGGCAAAAACGACGTCATCTTCCCGGAAGAAGGCGCCCATCCCTACAAACGAGACTTAAAAAATATCGCTTTTAACATTCTGGATACCGGCCATTTTGCGCTCGAAGAGGATGGTAACAGCATCGCCGATCTGATTGCCTGCTTCATGGCCAAATACACAGATCTGTTGAACAAACACCCGGATGCTCTGGGAAAGTGTAAAGTCGCCGCCTGAATCTCAACTGGAAAACGATACAATATCGAAAGCGTTAATTTCCGGTGTATCGTAAACATGCGTAAAGCCCCCATTTCCCTGATCGGGAAAGCGGGGTTTTGTATTTCTTTTTCAGAAGTAAAAGTGAGTGAACCTGTCTTAAAAATTGTAAATAGCGTCCGAGGGCAAGGCATAAAACCGATTCAAAAACGGAGCATACACGCTAGTATTCGAGCATTTTGAATCGGTTTGAAACAAAGCCCCTGGCCGTAGTAAGGTGCATTTTTGAAGGCTTTTAGCAGAATTCAACACCCACCCCATACGCATAATAAGAGCCATCCTCATCGCCCGTCTCTTTACACCATTTAACGATTCCACAGAACTCATGGGGGCAGGACTTAAAAGGCGGGTTGTCAAGTCTGAATCGAACCCGGGTTCCGGGTCGGAAGGCAAATTCAGTGACAAAAAACATACCGTCACCACTCATGTTGTTTATTTTACCATAGGCAAAGGCGCCTTTGTGCTCGTCCTCCAGCAAAATGGTCGAATTGTGGAAAAACCGTTTGCCTTTTCGGTAGTCTATCGCAACTTCCATGCTTCACCTCCATTTATCGGCTGTCGTATTCGCGTTCATAGATTTTCATCGCACTGCCGTCAGGGTCAGCGTACGATTAAACGGGATGAATTAGCTGTTAAGCAGCCCGAAGTCACCTTCTGGATTAGAACAATATGCCACAGTGTGGTATATGTCAAGTTTAGAATTTGGTTAAATTACGCAGCATTTGCTCATTTTCAATAATTTCGGGACATCTAAGATTTGAAGATTACGCCATTTATTGACGATCGTAATCGGTTCATGCTACAGACTGAACGTCTCAACAGATGCGCTAACCGCAAGTCCGCCCTTTCTGGTTTAAAGATCGGCGTGGAGAAAAAATGACGCTCTTATTTGACCTGGATGGCACACTGACGGATCCTTTTGTCGGCATCACAAAATGCATTTTATATGCCTGTGATCAGCTGGGCAGGAAATGTCCCCCCGGGGAGCGTTTGCGCTGGTGTATCGGCCCTCCCTTGCGCGACAGTTTTGCCAAACTGCTGGCTTCGGATGACGCCGCCCTGATTGAAAAGGCCGTTGCGCTTTACCGTAAACGCTTCGGCACCGTCGGATTATATGAGAATAAAGTCTATGAGGGCATTCCGAAAATGCTGGCAGCCCTCAACAAAGAGGGCCATACCCTCTATGTGGCCACATCGAAGCCCACTGTCTTTGCGCACAAAATTATCGACCATTTTGATCTGCAGCCCTTCTTCAAGCGTATCTATGGGTGTGAACTTGACGGAACCCGGGGGGATAAGACGCGTCTGATAGCGCATATTCTTCAAACAGAATCATTTGCACCATCCGAGGCGGCCATGATCGGAGATCGCGTACACGACATGATCGGTGCGAAGGAAAACGGCATACCCGGTTACGGCGTTCTGTGGGGCTACGGAAGCATGGATGAATTGCAAAATTCAGGTGCGCGTGCCTTTTTCAAAATGCCACATGAGGTGGTGACCGCTTTTAAGGGGAAATCAAGCCTATCTTTGCAACAGTGAGCCATCAGGTGGCCCGGCAGCGTTGGGCACGCCTTTTGGCTTCACCCGATCGCGCCGTGTTCGCTGAAATCGAAAAAACGCTATGACGCGGCTGCTTTATTGGCTTTTTCGGCTATCTTTTGGTTGAATTTGGCGGCATCGATGATGAAGCGTTCATGGGTGCCTTTGGATATGGTATCGATACCGTCATCGGCTGCAATCGAAAAGACCAGTCTCCTTCCGTCCACCGCTTCCAGTTTAACCGCGACATTAACCGTCAGGCCGGGCGGTGTGGCGGCCAGATGATTCAGGTTTAACCCGATGCCTACGGTCTGCTCGCTGGGCCAGTCGATGTGCGGATTGATGGCCTGGATGCAGGTCCACTCAAACAGTCCCACCATAAATCCGGTGGCCAGAACTTTAGGCATTTTCTGCAGTTCCGCTGCTTCAGGATACAGAAAAGGGACGGTTTTGTTTTCCGGGACCGTGTATTTAAATGAAAAGGTCAGGCCGGGCTTCAAGGAATCCTTCATAATCATCTCCGTTTGGCTGTAAAGTGGGTCAATGTATGATCAGGGAGTGCATGTCATGCTGTCGGTAAAGTCC
>JASFGN010000403.1:0-4124 GCA_050123735.1 Desulfobacterales bacterium
TTAGAGTTTTTTATCGCCTGTGCTACGGCTGCTGGTTTCGGTATCGCCATTGCAGCATTCGGCTGTGGTCTCGGCCAGGGTATCGGCTTGAAGTCCGCGGTTGAAGGAATTGCCCGCAATCCGGAATCATCCGGTAAGGTAACCGTTACCATGATCATCGGTCTGGCACTGATCGAATCACTTTGTATCTATGCACTGGTTGTCGCGTTGATTCTGATCTTTGCCCATCCGCAGGCAGCATCGATAGCCGCATTATTTGCGCACGGCGGCTAGTGGATTCCTTTTTTCGTTTTTTTACCCCCAAACGGGGCGGATCGGATTACCGATTACGCCCCGTTTTTTTTGATAATCGCCTGTTGTCCGGGACGGCGTCATCTCGGGACCTGGAATCATTTAAGGCACTTGAATTGCTTATAAAATATTGTCTCCTACTTTCAATTCTGTAAAAATTATTATATACTGAAATCATAGCCATATGCTGCGGCACCGATTACAGGAGAGAACCTATGGATGAACAGCAAATTCTTGTCAAACTTGATCGTATTAAAGATATCCCTACACTGCCCGCGATTGTTTTCGAATTGAATAAATATCTGCGGGATCCGGATACATCGATAAAAACAGTTTGTGAGACCATCGAAAAAGATCAAGCCATCGCATTGAAAATTCTAAAGCTGGTCAACTCCGCGTTTTACGGATTTAAATCCAAGATCAGCGACCTCCGGAATGCGGTTGTCTTGTTGGGGTATAACGCGGTGCGCAACGCCATTGTTTCATTATCGGTGATCAATGCTTTTCCCAAACGCGTTAAACTGATGGATTTTGATATTTCCCAGTTTTGGAAACATTCTCTGGCTGTGGCGGTTACCAGCAAGAACATTGCTCAGCTATCCAAAAAAGAATCACCGGATAATTGTTTTGTCGGCGGGCTGTTGCATGATGTTGGCAAAGTCATCCTGGCGCAATATTTTCCGAAATTATTTGAAGCTGTCTGGTTTGCGCTGCAAAAGGAACATCTGACCTTTTACCAGGCAGAACGAAAACGCCTGCCGATCGATCATTCCAAAATCGGTGCGCACCTGGCTGCCAAATGGCAACTGCCCCAGGGCCTGATTGATGCCATTCGCTGGCATCATGATTTTCAGCCCAATACCAAAAGTGCCAATTTTGTAAAAAACATTTATCTGGCCAATTTTATCGTCAATGCCTACGATATGGATCCGGACCTGCGATTGGATCTTTCGAAAATGCATCCTGAAGTAACCCAGTTTATGATGAATATGATGGAAGATGTGGGTGACTGGTATACGGGTTTGACCGGTGAAATCGATTCCGCATACGCATTTTTCCTCGAAACGGATGTATAACGCTAAAGGACGGCTTTCAAATACTGACCGGTATAGGAACTCTTGATTTCTGCCACTTGCTCCGGCGTGCCGCATCCGACAACATATCCGCCTTCTTCACCGCCTTCCGGACCTAAATCGACAAGGTAATCAGCGGTCTTGATGATATCCAGGTTGTGTTCAATCACAAGGACCGTATTGCCCTGATCAACGAGCATGTTGAGCACTCTCAGCAATTTTTGAATGTCATCGGCGTGCAGACCGGTGGTGGGTTCATCCAGAATGTAAACCGTGTTGCCGGTAGCGCGTTTGGAGAGTTCTTTTGACAGTTTGACGCGTTGTGCCTCACCACCGGATAAAGTCGTCGCGGGTTGACCGATCTCGATGTAGCCCAGGCCGACGTCTACCAGTGTTTGTAAAATGGTTTGTATTTTTGTAATTCGGCCAAAAAAATCTAAAGCCTGATTCACAGTCATGCCTAAAACCTCGGCGATTGTTTTACCCTTGTAGCGGGCCTCAAGTGTCTCCCGATTATAACGGCGGCCCTGGCAGACGTCACAGGTGACATATACATCGGGCAAAAAATGCATTTCAATCTTAATGATGCCATCTCCCTGGCAGGCTTCACAGCGACCGCCTTTAACGTTGAAGCTGAAACGCCCCGGTTTATAGCCCCGCATCCGGGCTTCCGGTGTGCGTGAAAAAAGTTCACGGATATGGGTAAAGGCGCCCGTATAGGTGCCCGGATTGGAGCGGGGTGTTCTGCCGATTGGGCTTTGATCGATGTGTATGACGCGATCAATGTGCTCCACACCGCTGATGTTCTGGTGGGTACCGGCCGGCATGCGGGCATTGTAAAGCTTTTGCATCAATGCGCGGTAAAGTGTTTCAAGCACGAGGGTTGATTTGCCCGAACCGGATACGCCGGTAATGCAGATGAAGCAGCCCAGCGGGAAGGCAACATCAATCGTCTTTAAATTATTGGCTGCAGCTCCTTTAAGGATCAAATGCTCGTTCGTGATCGGTCGTCTGGAGGGTGGTACCTCAATCTGTTTGCGGCCCGATAAATACTGCCCTGTCAGTGATGTTGGGTGGATGCTCAATTCAGCGGGCGGTCCGGCAAAGATAATATTTCCTCCGTTGATACCGGCACCCGGACCGATGTCGATGACATAGTCGGCGGCCCGGATGGTTTCTTCATCATGTTCAACCACAAGGACCGTATTGCCAAGATCGCGCATCTGTATCAGGGTTTCCAGCAAACGCTTGTTATCGCGCCTGTGCAGGCCGATACTGGGTTCATCCAATACATAGAGTACCCCGGTTAATTTCGAGCCGATCTGCGTCGCCAGGCGAATTCGTTGACTCTCACCGCCGGAAAGGGATTGGGTCGAACGGTCCAGTGTCAGGTAGGCCAGGCCGACATTTTCCAGAAAACCCAGTCTTTCTACAATCTCTTTCAGAATGCGCCGGGCAATTACCTCTTTTTTAGCGTCCATTCTCAAATCCAGAAAAAAGGAGCGAATATTTGCGATGGACAGTGCCGTTAACCGCGTAATGGTCAGACCACCCACTTTGACGGAGCGACTGGCGCGATTTAACTTTTCACCGCTGCATTGCGGGCAGGGTTGAAAATTCATGTAGCGGCCGATTTCTTCGCGCGACCAGCTTGAACCCGTTTCGCGGTAGCGGCGTTCAAGATTCGGGATGATGCCCTCAAAGGGTTTTTGATAGCTGATGCGGCGGCGATCGTCTTCAAAATAAAATGTAATCGGTGTATCCCCCGAGCCGTATAACAACACCTGTTTGAAATGATCGGGCAGATCTTTGTAAGGTGTGTAAATATCCGTGCCGTACTGCCGCGTCAGGGCATCTAAAAATTCCGCAAAATGAACACTATTGCGATTGGCCCAGGGGACAATGGCACCCTCGCGCATAGTCAGTTCAGGATTGGGAATGATGAGCGCCGGATCAAATGCTGTCAAAGCGCCCAGACCGTCACAATGGGAACACGCACCCTGGGGTGAATTAAATGAAAAGCTGGCGGGGCTAAATTCAGGATAGCTGATACCGCATCGGCTGCAGGCAGCCTGCTCATTAAAATGGAAGCTGCCGTGCCCCTCGGCCTCGACGCCGACCTGTCCGTTGGATTGTGCCATGGCCAGTTCGAGTGAATCCGCCAAACGGTTTTTAATCCGCTCATTGATGATGAGCCGATCGACAACCACATCTATCGTGTGCCTTTTCTTTTTATCCAGTTTAACGACATCCTCAATGTCACATGTCTTGCCGTCAACGCGGACACGCGCAAACCCCTCCTTTTTGAGACGTTTCAGCAGTTTTTCATGGGAGCCTTTTTGATCTTTGACAAGAGGGGATAATACGATGACCCGGGTTTTGTCGCCCAATGACATGACGTGGTCGACGACTTGATCCAAGGTCTGAGAGCGGATCTCCTGACCGCATTGATAGCAATGCGGGGTACCGACCCGTGCATACAACAGGCGCAGATAATCATAGATCTCGGTGACCGTACCGACTGTTGAGCGTGGGTTATGTCCGGCGGTCTTTTGCTCGATAGCGATCGCCGGTGAAAGACCTTCGATCAGATCAGCATCGGGTTTTTCCATACGCTCTAAAAACTGGCGGGCGTAGGTGGACAGCGACTCAACATAGCGCCGCTGACCTTCGGCATACAGCGTATCAAATGCAAGTGTGGATTTTCCTGAGCCGGATAGGCCCGTGATCACCACCAGTTTTTCGCGCGGTATATCGACA
>JASFGN010000404.1:0-4122 GCA_050123735.1 Desulfobacterales bacterium
ATTTTCCAGCAGATTCGTTATGATCCGCTGCACTTTTTTGCGATTGCTTGTCACTGCCAGAGATGCGGGCAGGTCGGTTTTCAAATGAATCATTTTGGCCTCGGCGATGGGGTGGAACAGCTCACAGGCCTCGCGGATCAGCTTCACCAGTTCAAATTCTTCGGCTTTATCTCCATTGACGCCGGCTTCGGCTTCGGTGATATCCAGCATGGTGTTAATCATATCAATCAGGGTATCGCATTCTTCAATCGTGCTGGCGGCCATGTCTTTGTATTCTTCAATGTCTTTTTCTTTGAGCAAGCTCATCTCGGCAATGCCGCGGATTCTGGCCAGGGGGCTTCTCAAGTCGTGGGCAATATTATCGTTGATTTCCTTCATGGATTTGAGCAAGCTCTGGATGCGGTCGAGCATATGGTTAAAGGTGGCGCCCAGCC
Source organism: Desulfobacterales bacterium (assembly GCA_050123735.1). Classification (GTDB taxonomy): domain Bacteria; phylum Desulfobacterota; class Desulfobacteria; order Desulfobacterales; family JAHEIW01; genus JAHEIW01. The sequence continues at coordinate 435 of JASFGN010000404.1, forward strand.
GCTCGATTTCCATGAGCCGACCTTTAATCTGAACCCGCCGGTCATAAGCACCGTTCGATATTTCGGCGGCGGTTTCGGTCACTTCCTGCATGTCCATGGTGGCCCGCCGGGCCAGCAACCAGCCGGTGATCGTCGACACAATGATCAGGCTGACGATCAATATGGAAAACAGTTGCAAAAAAATATCCAGATACTCGTCCACCTCTTCCAGGCTTTCCCCGATCTGCAAAACGGTATCCGGGCCGACGATGGCGGTTATCATGCGGGCCTGATCATCGCGCTCCTCCATGTCCAGTGTCTGGATTTTCGAAGTCGCCTCTTCTTTTTGCATTTTTTGCAGGATGTCCTGCGTGGCAATCGGTCCCCAGTAAGACATATCGGTGGAAAATAGGATATCGCCCTTGAAATTAAGCAAACGGTAGAAGTCTTCAGCCGGATCTTCCAGTTCTGCCTCTTCAGAGATTCTGGATAGGGCGGCTTCTACATTATTTTCCTTGATTATATCAGTGTATTTTCGGGATTCAGCGAGCAACTCGATATCCAGATGTTCCATGGTGACCGAATAGATCCGGTAATAAAAGATCAGAAAACCGATGGCGGATAGAACCGTAAATGCCACCGCATACAGCAGGGTGAGGCGAAATAGCAACGAGTTTTTTAGATCACGAAGTTTCTTTAAGGACATATCCGACTCCCCGAACCGTATGGATCAGTTTGGAATCAAAATTCTTATCAATCTTGTCCCGCAGATAACAGATCCGGGCTTCGACCACATTCGTCTGCGGATTGAAATTGTAATCCCAGACGTGTTCCATGATCATGGTCTTAGAGACCACCCTGCCGGCGTTGCGCATCAGGTACTCAAGCAGGGAGAACTCCAGTGGCTGCAGGAAGATCTCCTGATCCGCTCTAAAAACCTTGCGCTTGTCCAGGTCCAGGCGCAAATCCGCAACCGTGAGCTCGGAAGGCGCGGTGACGCGCGTCGAGCGGCGAATAAGGGCCTGCACGCGCGCGAGCAGTTCGGAAAAGGCAAAGGGTTTCACCAGATAATCATCGCTGCCGGTTTTCAGCCCTTTGACCCGATCGCCAACGGACCTTTTGGCACTTAAAATCAGCACCGGCGTATTGATGTTGTTTCTGCGAACTTCTTCGATCAGGGTTAAGCCGTCGATCTTGGGCAGCATCAGATCCACTACCGCGATGTCATAGGGCTCGGTCAGCGCCAGGTGCAGTCCATCTTCGCCATCGGCAGCGTGATCCACCGCAAAGCCGGCTTCTCTGAGGCCATTGATCACGAACTGGGCGATTTTAACGTCGTCCTCGACGAGCAGTAAGCGCATAACATAATTTTCATATCATAAAATGATTAAGGTTAGGTTACCCGAAGATTACCATTCAATAATCTAGAAACTATCTTAAAAATGGGTCTAACCCGCCAGAGGCGTCCAAGCCCCCAGGGGCAATATTAAAGAGGTGCCGAAAGTGAACTAAAGTTGCAAGTGACTAAAGTTTTGGTGTCGCTGCGCTCCATCTTTTAAGACAATGACGGAAATCATTAACTTTAGTCACTTCAGTTCACTTCCAACTCTAGCGCACTTGTTCTTCATATTTTTGGTTTCAGAAACCCAGCACGACCTGCACCTGAACCATATTCTGCGAGTTCGTCGCTTCACTGCCGGCCTCTTTTTCATATCTGGAATAGCGATACTCAAACATCAGCTTGGCATCGGTTAAAAAAAAGACATCGAACAGTTCCAATAATGAATAGCTGAATCCGGCTATAATGCGGTAATCCAAAACTTCATCCTGATCGCCGCGGGTATCATCCCAAAAAGCTTCATACCGGGTTGCCAGCAGCAATGAATCCAGCGGCTCAAATGCAAGGCCCACAATACCGGCGCTTTCTTTGTTCTCTTCTTCATTTTCTCCGCGCTCGCGCTCAAGGGCGGTAATATATTCAGCATCCAGTGTGAAACGCCAGAAATTCAGCGTGAGGGCCCCTCCAATGGAACGGTTACGATCGCCATCACCGGGTTCGCTGTCGTAAAATGCATTCAGGGTCAGCGCGTCTTCAACCGGTTCGATGCTGACGCTGGCGATAAAGGATCTGAAATAATCTTCTTTCTGGCGACCGGATCTCCAATCATGGGTATCGAAATTTTGCAGGTTTTCAATGACCTGCGGTTGGCGGTAGACCGAAAATGAAGCGTCCAGCCCGTAAAAATCGGGATTGAAACCGATGGTGGCACCCCAGTCGTCGATCTCATATAAATCTTCGGTCAGCGTGCCTTCGATCAGATGATCTTCGAACACGCCGAAGGGCATCACGGTTTTCCCAACGACAGCGTACACCGGCGCCTGCAGGCTCTTCAATGTCACGATGGCTTCATCCAGGCGTACTTTGCCCTGGTCGCCTTTCTTGCCGTAATCCTCCGCATTAACCACCACTTTGGACTTGCTCCAGTCGTTAAAAAAGACGCGCAAGGCCAGTTCCGCCGTGCTCATGAAAAAATCAGAGCTGCTGTCGCTATTTTCATCATCGATATCCCTGACGTCGAGATACTCATAGTTCAGTTCGACCGCGCCATTGAGCCGGACCTTATCACCAAAGACCGGCTGAATTTGTTGGTTGAGCCAGCTTAATTCCTGCGCTTCTTTATCTTCAACCAATTTCAGCTCCTGTTTAACGTCACGATTTTCTGCTGTGTCTTCAGTTCCGAAAGCAGCATTCGGCCACAAGAAGAGAATCAGGACAAAAGACAGCACAAGCCCGCCGATGGTTTTATCAATGGCAAGGTCTGATCGAATTGATCTGCTGAACAAAATGCTATCCCAGAGTTCGAAACGCATTTAACGTAGACACCAGGCCGCTGATGACCTGTAACCGCAACGCTGCCCAAGAACCCATCATTTACCGGCGGCAAGAGATTCCGCCTTGACCGTTACAGCCATTTTTTAAGCAAGATTGAGGTATTTATTATTATATAAGTGGGTTAAAGGGTAGCGCAACAACATTATCGCAGGCTTATGCAAACATTATCATTTGGTAATGTAATTTTTGTAATGCTAATCCGACTCTTGGGTGGAAGGGACGCTAAATTTAGGTCAATTCGGCGCCAAAAAACGCCAGCGCCGGCTGGCTGATGGGGGGATCATCGTAGTTTAAGAATTGCCCGCTGAATTCAACAGGCGCCTGCAGCGCCAGCCAGGCGATCGCGCGTCCGGGCACTTCCGGTTTTTCAAGCTGACCGCGCACCTTGAGGTTTTGATAGTACGCCAGCTGTTCGGCGGACATCACGCCGGCGCCTTTTTGCCGTATGGTATCCTGCATTTGCGTATCGACGACACCCGGTCTGACAGCCACAACCGTCACCCGCGGTTCTTCAGCCGCCAGCACCCGGCTGAAGTGATTCAGCGCTGCTTTGGCCGCACAATATGCGCTGGCGTTTTCGATAGGGGTAGTGGCCGCACCGCTGCTGACATTGACGATCCGGCCGCTTTGCCGGCGCAGCTCGGCAATGGCAGCCCGGATCAGATAAAACGGCCCGAGTAAATTAACGCCAATGTTATATTGCCAGCGGTCAACGTCGCTGCCGCTGACCGGGGCGAGCGGTTCAACCATACCGGCATTGTTGACCACGGCATCCAGCCGCCCGAAGCGCTCCAGGGTTCTGGCAACCGCAGCCCG
>JASFGN010000405.1:0-4104 GCA_050123735.1 Desulfobacterales bacterium
TGAATATGAACAACGCCACTGGCAACATTTTTCTTAACTTTTTTCTTGGTACGAATTTTTTTGGCCATCGATTTCGCCTCTTAAGGTTTATTTTTTCTGTTTGGCGGCACCTCTCTTCTTGACAGCTGCCCGCTTGGGTCCCTTGCGCGTGCGGGCATTGGTACTCGTGCGCTGGCCCCTCACCGGCAAGGATTTGCGATGTCGCAGTCCGCGATAACATCCCAGATCCATCAGTCGCTTGATATTCATTGAGACTTCCGTACGCAGTTCACCCTCAACCTTATATTCACTGTCGATCACTTTGCGGATGCTACTGACCTGATCTTCGGTCAGCTGATCCGTACTGGTATCAATATCAATCGCCAGTTTATCCAGAATTTTCCGGGAAGAGGACCTGCCGATCCCGTAAATATAAGTCAGCCCAATCTCGATGCGTTTATTCTTGGGTAAGTCAACACCTGCGATTCTTGCCAATGTGAATCCTCCTTTATCCTTGCCGCTGTTTATGCCGTTTGTTTTCGCAGATCACCCGCACAACCCCTTTACGGCGTACAATTTTACATTTGGGGCACATTTTTTTAACTGATGCTCGAACCTTCATGAGTTATGCTCCTAAAATTAGGTATTGGGTATTCTTTAACAGGTATTCGTTATGCTTACCTTTCCTGATACCTGTTACCCAATACCCAGTCTATTTTGATCGATAGGTGATCCGGCCGCGTGTCAGGTCGTAAGGAGATAATTCAACAGTGACCTTATCTCCAGGAAGAATTTTGATGAAATGCATTCGCATTTTACCCGAGATATGGGCCAATACCTGATGCTTGTTCTCCAATTCAACCTTAAACATCGCATTGGGCAATGTTTCCAGGACAACACCTTCAACGACAATCGGTTCTTCTTTGGCCACTGCAACTCCTGTTTCTGGATCGACAAACGACTAATAGCGACCTTTTAGTCGTGCGCCGCCGCTGCGCTTTAAAAATCCCTCATAATGACGACTGAGCATATGTGACTCGATCTGGGCAACGGTATCGATCGCGACACCCACCACAATCAATAACGCCGTACCGCCAAAATAAAACGGAACGTCAAAGCGGGTTATCAAAATAGAGGGCAGCACACAGACAGCTGATACATAAATCGCACCGCCAAGCGTGATGCGGGTTAACACCTTGTCAATATAATCAGCGGTCCGTTTTCCAGGCCGGATACCCGGAATATAGCCCCCCTGCTTTTTCATATTTTCGGCAACATCAACCGGATTAAACGTAACCGCCGTATAAAAATAACAGAAAAAGAAAATAAAGCCCACGAATAATAACTCATAAACAACATTGCCCGGCCGCATGGCTTCGCCAATTGATTTGATCCAGGGGATATTGATAAAATTGGCAATGGTGGCCGGGAACATGATAATCGACGAAGCAAAAATCGGCGGAATCACGCCGGACGTATTAATTTTCAGAGGCAGGTGCGTACTCTGACCGCCATACATTTTGCGTCCCACCACTCTTTTGGCATATTGAACCGGGATTCGGCGCTGCCCCTGCTCCACAAAGATGATACATCCGACCACAATCACCATAAAGATAATCAAAATCAGAGCAATAAAAATCCCCATTTCGCCGGTGGACAGCAACCGAAACGTATTGCCGCCCGCCGTCGGCAGCCGGGCAACGATGCCCGCAAAAATGATAAGCGAGATTCCGTTGCCAATACCCCGTTCGGTGATCTGCTCACCCAGCCACATAATAAAAGCCGTACCGGCAGTTAAGGTTATAACCGTCAGCAATCGGAATGCCCAGCCTGGAAATAAAACGACCGGAGCCCCGCCAGGCGAACTCATACTTTCCAACCCCACACTGATGCCAAAACCCTGTATAATACTTAAGATGACCGTTCCATAGCGGGTATACTGTGTAATTTTCTTGCGCCCCTGCTCGCCTTCTTTTTTGAGTTGCTCCAGATGCGGAATCACAACTGTTAATAGCTGTAATATAATCGAAGCACTGATATAAGGCATAATGCCCAGGGCAAAAACCGAAAGCCTTTCCAAGGCGCCGCCGGAAAACATATTGAAAATACCGAATATGGTGCCTTCCGCCCGGGCAAAAAATGACGCCAGTGCCGAGCTGTCGATCCCCGGCACGGGAACATGGACACCGATGCGGTAAACAATAAGCAAACCAAACGTGAAAAGAATCCGTTTTTTTAGCTCGGGTATTTTAAATATATTTTGAAACCCGCTACCGATCATTATATGACCTCTACCGTACCGCCAGCAGCTTCTATCTTTTGCCTGGCAGCTTTGCTGACTTGATTAATTTTGACCGTGAGCGCGACCTTGATGTCTCCCTGCCCCAATAGTTTAATCCCGTCCTGCTGGCCCTTTACAAGCCCTGCTTTGACGAGCGCCGCCTTATCAACCAAACTGCCGCTCTCGAATCTTAATAAATCCCTGACATTGATGACGGCAATTTTTTTCTTAAAAATGTTGGTAAAACCGCGTTTGGGCAGACGCCTCTGGATTGGCATTTGTCCGCCTTCGTAACCGGGTCTGACCCCTCCGCCAGAACGGCTGTTATAACCTTTGCTGCCTCGACCGGCGGTTTTGCCATGACCGGTTGCAACACCGCGTCCTAACCGTCGATTGGATTTGCGTGATTTTGCAGGCGGTGATAGTTCGTGAAGCTTCATCGATTTACTCCTCAGTACTAACTAAATGCGTAACTTTTTTGATCATACCTCGTGTTTCAGGTGTATCTTTGAGCTCAACGGTTTTATTCAAACGCGTGAGTCCCATCCCGCGCAAAACTTTGCGCTGCTTGGTTGGTCTGCCAATCATGCTTCTTACCAGCTTTACCTTTATCGTTTCGGCCATTTGTCTGATCCCTTGGATAATTCTAATTCTGTATTGCTATGTGTAAAGCGTGCAAGCCTCTAAAGATCCTCAACTGAAACCCCTCTTCTGGTAGCCACCATTTCCCGACTCTCAAGGCGCTCAAGCCCATTAACCGTGGCCTTTACCAGATTGTGGGGATTGTGAGATCCGAGACACTTGGTCAAGATATTTTGAACGCCGACAGCTTCCAGAACTGCCCTTACAGCGCCTCCGGCAATCACGCCCGTACCTTCTGCAGCCGGTTTCAGTAGAACCTTTCCGGCGCCGAATCGGCCGATAATCTCATAGGGTATTGTGCCCTCCACTAAAGGAACTGTAATCATATTCTTCTTTGCCTTTTCAACCCCTTTGCGGATCGCTTCAGGCACTTCGCCGGCTTTACCCAGACCAAAGCCAACTGATCCTTGTCCATCGCCGACAACGACGATCGCACTGAAACTAAATCGACGCCCCCCCTTTACAACTTTGGCCACCCGATTGATGTGGACCACTTTGTCGATAAATTGGGTTTCATCTATTTCTTGTTTGAACAAAAGCCTGCCTCCTTTGGTGTGATAACCTACAGAGATATTAAGTTTAAAAATTTAGTAATAAATCAGATGAGCCTCTTATCACCACAAAGGCAACACGTTCACAAAGTTGATAAGATAACTTCTGTCATATTTATTTGTGTTCTTTGTGGCTTTGTGGTTAGTTTCTTTTTCAATGATGCGCCGCGCTCCGTTTAAGGCCGCCAAAATCAAAATTTTAACCCGGCCTCGCGGGCGCCATCTGAAACGGCCTTTATCCTGCCGTGGTACAAAAAACCATTTCGGTCAAACACGACCTTTCTAAAACCTTTTTCGATAGCCCTTTGCCCGACCGTCTGACCAACTGCATTCGCGTCAGACACTTTATTCTTGGTTCCCGATTTCTCCCGGACAGCCTTTTCGGTGCTTGAAGCCGCCACAAGGGTTTTACCGATGGAATCATCAATTACCTGAGCATAAATGTGTTTGGCACTTCTGAACACACACAGTCTGGGCCGATCAGCTGAGCCAATCAATTTTTTGCGTATTCTCTTTTTCCGTTTCAACCGTGCTTGTGTTTTTTGATTAAGCGCTCCCATTTTCTGTTGCCTGTTTTTGGGGCGGGCATCAAACCGTTCTGTCAACACCCGCTGCTGTTAGTTTAGACTTTACTGAGACGCGGCCGCCCCG
>JASFGN010000406.1:0-4096 GCA_050123735.1 Desulfobacterales bacterium
TTTACGAACGCTACTGGAGCTGGAGTACCTGGTCTTATCAATGGCGGATTTTTGCCAGCAATGTTGCGGATCTGAACTGCGCCTGGATAGAAACGGATCTGCTCGATCAGGGCTATGCCTATGGCGAAATTTATTCATCCAGTTATGCCTGTGGCGGCTCCCAGCGCCGGCTGCGCCTGGGCAATTTTATGAATTACGATGAATCCGGTGTCGGTGAAATCAAAAGTCGCATCGAAGTGGCCCAGCAGGTTATTACCGATCTGATCAACAACACCACCGGTGTGCGTTTCGGTTTGATGAGGTTCAACAATGATCAAGGCGGCCGGCTCGTGGCGGCCTGCGGCACCGAACAGACAACATTGACCAACGAGGTCGCCAACCTGACCGCCGAAGGTTGGACCCCGCTGGCCGAAACGCTGGCCGAGGCCGGACTTTATTTTGCCGGAATGAGCAGCTGGTACAACGCCGGTGTCAACTATACATCGCCCATGCAGGAGCGTTGTCAGAAAAATTACATCATTATCATGACCGATGGCCAGTCGACCCAGGATATTGATTCGCGGCTGACCGGCACCCCCTATATCAATGGCGATATTATCGGCGATTATGACGGCGACCACAGCGGCTCTGAAGCGATCTATGTCGACAACGGCTCTGACTACCTGGATGATGTGGCCAAGTACCTGTATGAAAATGATTGTCATGCCACCCTGGGGGACGGAACGGCTTTCGACAAGCAAAAGGTTATTACCTATACCATCGGCTTTAAAACCTCCCACGCCCTGCTGCAAAATACGGCCGCCAACGGCGGCGGGGAGTATTTTACGGCTGACAACATCTCCGAACTGGCCCTGGCCTTTGATCAGATTTTGACCGCTATTTCGGAGGAAAATGCGGTCTTCGTAGCCCCGGTCGTTCCCATCAGCCGCATGAACCGGACCTATGCCGGTGACAAGATCTATCTGGGGTTTTTCAAGCCCCAGCAAAGCGGGCGCTGGATCGGCAACATAAAGCGCTACGGCCTGGACAGCATCGGAAATCTGCTAGATGCCACCGGCATGGAAGCCTGCACACCAGACGGTTTGATCAAAGACAACACGCTGTCCTACTGGACCGTCCTGGGCGCAGACGGACCGGATGTGGAAAAAGGAGGCGCTGCCGAGGTCCTCGACCTGATGATTGACTTTGCCACGCCGCGCAATCTGTATACCTATACCGGTCTGGTATCGGATCTGACCCATTCGGCCAATGCCTTTGTGGATGCGAATGTGAATATTACCTTTGGAGAGCTGGGGGTTGCGACCGCAGCCGAAAGAACGGCTCTGTTCGACAGTGTTCATCAGGGCGGACTCGGTGACATTATCCATTCAGAACCGGCCGTCGTGCATTACGCGGATCCGGACAGCAACCCGGCCACCGACGATGCCAAGACCATCATTTATTCGGGTTCCAACGACGGCATTTTGCATGCCTTTGATGATGCGGACGGCAGCGAAATCTGGGGGTTTATTGCCCCGGATCAAATGGGCCGTTTAAAACTGCTTGATAACGACGACCACGACTATTTTATCGATGGTTCACCTTCGGTTTATCATGGTTCCGGTCAGAAAGTCATGATCGTCGGTGAGCGCCGTGGCGGTCTCAATTACATGGCCCTGGACATTACCGCCCATGACGCTCCGGTCTGGCTGTATTCCATCAAATCCACCATTCTGGACCCGAACCCCTCTAATGACCCGGACACCGATAGCTACGAAATGCTGGGTCAATCCTGGAGCCGCCCGCAAGCCGTCACGGTGGCCACCGATGCCGCCATCAGCGAAACGGGTGCACCGCCGACCTGCACGGTGACCGTCAGCAACACGGTGGAAGATGCGTTTTTGATACCCGGGGGGTACGACAACAACCAGGATTTGGAAACACCCGCTGCCACCGATGCGGTCGGCCGGGCGCTTTTCGCGGTGCGGGTCGCCGACGGCCAGTTGATCAGCGGATTGAATTTTAATGCCATTGATCATTCCGGCCTGGGCATGTCCCATTCGATTGTGGACGTATCGGGCATCGATCACGATGGTGACGGCATTGTCAGCCGCATCTACATCGGTGATCTGGCAGGTAACATCTTTGCTTTCAAAGACGATGAGGTCATGTCATTTTGCAGCGGTACCAAATCAAGGTCGATCGCAAACGGCGTCTGGAGCGCTCAGAAACTGTTTTCGGCCTCTGCGGTGGACGGTGTTCAACGCAAGATCCTTTACGCCCCCGATGTGGTCGCAGAAGATTTCGGCGACTATATCTTTTTCGGCACCGGTGACCGTTCTGATCCGGATGAAACCGGGGTTGTCAACCGGTTTTATGCCCTTAAAAACGACTGGTCGGGCAGCGCTACGCTCGATGAAGCCGATCTGATAGATGTCACCGACGATTTGATTCAAATGGGCACCGCAGCCCAACAACAAGCGGTCAGAACAAGTCTCGAGAACGGTAACGGCTGGTATATCCGCCTGGAAAATCCGGGTGAAAAGGTCGTCGCAGCACCGAGAGTCTATGGTGGTGTGGTCTATTTTACGACCTACACACCGGATTCAGGCAGCGGGAGCGGGACAGACCCCTGTGCGGCCTCAACCGTCAGGGGGGTGGCCCGGATGTATGCGGTGGATTACAAAACGGGTGCGTCGGTCAGTGAATTTAGCATGGAAGTCGAACATGATGGTGACGGCAATGCCATCGATCTGGGTAAAAAAGATCGCGTGATCGCGATTGGCACAGCGATCCCTTCGGCTCCCGTGATTGCCATTCTGGAAGGCGGAACCCGGATATTTGTCGGTGTCGAAGGCGGCATTGTGAGTATGCCCGCCATCCTGACACCGGACATGTACCGCTACTACTGGCATCAAATTTTTTAGAAAGGCTTAACCCTATGGATTGTCACGTGCGTAAACGTTTAACGGCTATCTGCGGGCTGCTTATCTGGGGCTTCAGCGTCTTCTGCTTGCCCATCAACAGCCCGGCAGAGTCCGGTCTAACTGAAAACTTTAGTTTTGACGATTGTGATCCCTTCGAGGCACGGGCCCGCATCATGGAGGTCAACGCCCAGAGGGTAGAACTGATTGCGGCCGAAGAAACCATTTATGTGGTCGATTGGAACTTCGACGACCGGCAGCTGACCACCGAGCTGACCGATACAAATGGTGATCCGCTGGATTTCGGGTCATTGCGGCAGGGCCAATGGATACTCGTCAAAGGATTCAAGCATATCGAGGGTGGGGTCATCGCATCGCTGGTTCAGCGCATCGAGCCACCTGAGCGCTCAAAACCGGTATTGCGTAAAATCAGCAAAGAGAGGCGACGCAACAGCCGCATCGGTCATCGCCCGGGAGCTCGGAATCATTAAATCGTGCTGGTGAAATCGGGCAGGCTCAAATGGCCTGCAATCAAAAAACAACCCTATGCTAGACATCAGGGTTCAATCTCATGAGCGTGCGGGGCAGGGGGATAGATGGCTTGGTTGCATCCGGTCTGACGAATCAAACGGTTCAAACACCTTTTTCATACCTTCTATTCTGTCTGGATGTTCCACTTCCTTGCTGCTGCCTTTAATCTAAACGGTATATAAATCAAATTTAGAAATAGTCGTTGCATCACTTAAAGTGCCAAGGTGACGCAGCACCGATAAGATGAGATACGATATATCAGAATTCTGGACTTGCAATTCTCTCGTCTTTCATGCTAAACCTGCCTGAAAAAAATCTTATTTAAAACTTTTACAATCGGAAACCCGAGGTTTCCGATTCGTGCCCACCACCTGAACCTCTTATTGCCAAAGGTGTCTAGCGGCTGTGCAACGGCGCTTTGCCGTGAAGAAGTGATGGCTTATGCAGCACTTCCGGGTAAGCGTAAAGATACCGATCTGCGTTCAAAATGCATTTAAAAAGAAAATGGAAAAGTCTGACCTTAATTACCCAAATGCGAAGTATTTTTGACACATAAATTACCCATATCCTTGACTTTCAAAGTGGCAATTATTTTCATAACATTATAACTAATTGAAAATTATATAAATTTCAATTTTATTGGTTTGGTACATTTTTTGCGA
>JASFGN010000407.1:0-4095 GCA_050123735.1 Desulfobacterales bacterium
CTGATATATCCTTATTTTCTGTCTTCTGATCTCTGTCTTCTGTTAAAAAGGTGCTAAATCTATCGTTTAGCGGGTAAAATTTCAAGAAACAAACTGACCTGTTTGAGCGTAGAGTGGAATAGAAAGATGGCGAAAAGAAAGAAACGGATCAAGCTCGTTTCCTGGAACGTAAACGGCCTGCGAGCTGTTTTTCAAAAGGATTTTTTTACATCGTTTCAGCAGATGGATGCGGACATATTTGCCATCCAGGAGACCAAAATTCAGGAAAATCAACTGACCGATGAAATGAAAAACATCGCCGGATATGAATCCTGCTGGGCGCATGCCACCGTGAAAAAAGGTTACAGCGGTGTGGGCACCTATACAAGAATTAAGCCCCAACGCGTCAATACCGAACTGGGGATTGCCGAATTCGATCAGGAAGGACGTGTCGTCGAGCTGGATTTTGATGATTTTATCTTTTTTAACGTCTACTTTCCGAACGGCCAGATGAGCGATGAAAGGCTGCAGTATAAACTTGATTTTTATCAAAAATTCTTTGAATATACCGATTCTTATAAAAAGCAGGGTCGCAGCCTCATTATTACCGGCGACTATAACACGGCCCACAACGAAATCGATCTGAAAAATCCCAAGGCCAATGAAAAAACATCCGGCTTTTTAAGAATAGAGCGCGATTGGCTGGACCGCATCGTCCAAAACGGTTATGTTGATACGTTCAGGCATTTTTATCCGGACACCGTCAAATATTCGTGGTGGACCTATCGTTTTAAAGCCAGAGACCGCAATATCGGTTGGCGCATCGATTACTTTTTCGTAACCGGCGATATCATCAAAAAAGGCTGGATCAAAGAAGCATTTATCGATAACGACATTTTCGGCTCCGACCATTGTCCGATCGGGCTCGTACTCGAACTTTAAATTTTCCATCGTAAAAACGACTTTGACTATTCAAAATATTATTATTAAAAATATTGCAGTAAATTCGAAATACGAAATCCGAAATACGAAACAAATCCAAATATTCAATGACCAAAATTCAAAACGAAATCATCTAAAATAGTTATCTTTTTTGTCGCTCAATCCTGAGTGTTCTAATAATTTGAATTTTGAAATTAGAAATTGTTCCGATTTTCGATATTCGGATTTCGAATTTGAGGCTGCAAGCGTTTTTAAAAAGCTTTTAGGCTGAATTGCTGGTGAATTGAAATTGAGGAGGCAATGCAAACACCCAAAATTATAGCCCTCTACGGTAGTCCGCGGCGCAAGGGCAATACCGCCACATTGCTCAAAAAAGCGGTTGAAGGCGCGCGGGATGCCGGCGCTGATGTCGAAGAGATTGTGCTGCGGGATCTTAAACTATCGCCCTGCTTTGAAATTTACGGTTGCCTGAAATCCGGGGACTGTGCCATCAAAGATGATTTTCAAAAAGTGCGTGATAAAATCCTGGACGCACAGGGTCTGATGCTGGCATCGCCGGTCTTCTTTTATACGGTCAGCTCCCACACCAAAATCCTGATGGATCGCTTTCAGTCCCTGTGGGTAAAGAAATACTGGGTCGACAAAACACCTTCGGATAAACAGAACCGCTCCCGCAAAGGGCTGTTTATTTCGGTGGGCGCGACCAGGGGCAAAAAGCTTTTCGATGGGATGCTGCTGACCGTAAAATATTTTTTTGATGTTCTGGATATGGAGCTCTGGAAATCGCTTTTGTACCGCCAGCTCGATTTTCAGGATGATGTTTTAAAACATCCCCAATATCTTGAAGAGGCATACATAACGGGTAAAGCGTTTGTGTCAGCGATCGATAGCTAAGCGCTAGCCAAAATGGCTCAACATTCAAATACCTGTTCGATTCGTTTAATTGGTTTTATTGGTTGGGTTGGTTAAACCGAACCAATTCAACGAATTAAACCAATCAAACCAATATAACTGTTGACGACTGACTGCTGATCGTTGCACCTCATTCTTAAACCGAAGCCCAAAAAATTTAATTGACTTATGCGCCTCCAATTTGAACCCATCCGTCTTGAGCGACAGGAAGACTACCTGGCCTTGCTGGCGCAATGCCCCCAGATTGCATCTGATTATAGCTTTTTGAATTTATGGGGCTGGTCGGAAGAATACGGGTTAAGCTGGTCCTGGGATGAAGATCTGGTCTGGATCCGCCAGAGCCGGCCCGAAGAATACCTGTGGGCGCCCGTCGGCTCCTGGGATACCGTTGACTGGCCAAGCCGAATGCGTGCCACCCCGCCGATGAATTTAATATTTACCCGGATTCCGGAAATGCTGGCAAACCTGTGGCGCGAGAAACTGAAGCCGGAAATCCAAATTGAAGAAGAAAGAGGCAATTGGGATTATCTGTACCGGGTGGCGGACTTAATCGAGCTAAAAGGCAAGCGCTATCATAAAAAAAAGAACCTGGTTAACCAATTCAACCGCAAATATGATTTCACCTATTTGCCGTTCGGGGCCGAAATGGTAGAACAGGCAATGGCCATGCAAAGCGACTGGTGCACATGGCGCGACTGCGAATCATCCGACATCCTCTCTTCTGAAAATCGAGCCATTTTTAGAATTTTAAAAGAATGGCGCCGGCTGGCAGGTTTGTTCGGCGGTGCTTTGATGGTCGAGGGTTCAATGGTGGCCTATACGGTGGCCGAGGCGCTGACCCGGGACATGCTCCTGATTCATTTTGAAAAGGGAGACACCCAATACAAAGGGATCTATCAGGTAATCAACCAACTGTTTCTGGCAAATTCGGCTTCGAATTATACCTGGGTCAATCGGGAGCAGGATTTAAACGACGAAGGGCTTCGCAAGGCCAAACTTTCGTATCATCCGGTTGATTATCAGCGCAAATACCACGTGACCCTATCGGGCACATCCGTTTAAAAATAGTTTTAAAACGTGTAAGACTTTGATAACGTAAACCGCTCAGCTCACCCATGAATCATAGCGATAACCGAACAAAGCAATACATTTAGCAGAGCGATAACGTAGCGGTAACAGGATGCCGGAAGCGTTGTGATTACGCCGGTGATGATGAGCGCTAAATAGACGATCAATGGTGGACCGGACATTGTAATGGAATTAATGTAACGATTACGATTTTGACTGCGGGGAAAGGGCTCAATGAAAATTCTGACAGATAAGACAGCTGTTTTCCGATTCCTATTTTTACCTTTATTTATTTTCCTATTTACCGTTGGCGTGGCCACCGCCTCTCAACCCAAACAAACAGAGACTGCAGGTGTTCAATCATCCGAGCATCTTGACAGTTCTTCAACACATCAGGATTCTCACAATACGTCAGCATCGCATCAAGAAGCCGAAGCCCATCATGGGGCGGGGCATGAAAATATTGGTAAATTTTTGCCTCTGTGGAGCTGCATCCCTTTTGCCTGCATTTTGCTATCCATTGCACTGTTTCCGCTGATCTTGCCGGATTTTTGGCATCATCATTTCGGAAAAATATCCGGATTCTGGGCCGCATCGCTGGCCATACCGTTTCTGATCGCCTTTAAAGGAGCGGCGCTGTATGAGATCCTGCACATCATTCTGGCCGATTATGTTCCCTTTATCATTTTGTTGTGGTCTTTGTATACGGTGTCCGGTGGCATTTTATTGCGCGGGACCTTACGCGGAACCCCGATGGTCAACGTGATCATGCTGCTCATCGGCACCCTGCTGGCATCCTGGATGGGGACCACGGGTGCTGCCATGCTGCTGATCCGCCCGTTTCTGCGGGCCAACAACTATCGCAAAAACCGCACCTTTATGGTGGTTTTTTTCATATTTCTGGTGGCCAATGTCGGTGGGTCACTGACGCCGCTGGGCGACCCGCCGTTGTTTTTAGGCTTTTTGCATGGTGTATCCTTTTTTTGGACGTTCAAGATTATGCCGCATATGTTGCTGGTTGTCGTCATTCTGCTGGTGATCTATTTTATGCTGGACAGCTATTACTATCGTAAAGAAGGAATTACCGCCCCCGAAGAAGACGGTGTCAAAGAGCCCATAAAACTCGAAGGTATCCATAATTTCATCTTTTTAGGCGGCATCGTCGGATCGGTTTTGATGAGCGGCATGGTGGAT
>JASFGN010000408.1:0-4092 GCA_050123735.1 Desulfobacterales bacterium
TTCGTGTTTTTATTCTTTCGTGCTTTCGTGGTAAAAAAGGGCCTTAATTTCCTATTTGTAAAATTCACCATAAAATGTATGCCAGATTCCTTCATGAGTCCAGCTTTTTAATATTTTGGCCGCTAGGCGTTCTATTTCGATTTTTATCTGTTTGGCTTCGCTGCGCATTAGGCCGGAAAGGATAAAGCATTTTTTAGTTCTGAAACCCTCTGATTGAATCAGCTTTTGCATGACCGTGTAATGGACATTGGCTATCAGCAGGTCCGACGGGCAATCAATAAAGTCTTCCGCATATCCCTGTACGACCGCCACCTGTTCTTCAAGTCCGTTAAGGCGTACGTTTTTTGCCGCTGTCGTAGCCGCCAGCAAATTCAGGTCAACCGCAAGCGTTAGCGGGCAGTCCAGGCGCGCGGCGGCCAGGGCCAATATACCGGTGCCGGTACCCAAATCCAGGGCGCTCCTGGGAGAGTGTCGCCGGCATGCCAGCTGGAGGGCATCGAGGCAATCACGGGTGGTAGGATGGGTGCCGGTGCCAAAGACCAGCCCGGGATCTAAAACCAATGCATGCTCGTGCGGGCGTCTTTGAGCGCGATCTTCCCATGGGGCGATGATCTGAAATGGGCCGTGATTAAAAGAGGTGAATTGCGTTCCCTGCCATTGCGCATAGGACATGTGATAACTGTCGATCAAGGAGAGCTGTGGCTGGGACTTCAGAAGAATCTGAATATCCTCAAAAGCAGGCTGAGAAAAGAAAAGAAACGAAAAATTATCCTCTTCCCAGTTACCAATAAAACTGTTTTTCTGGATTTTTTCCCGGGAGGTTAACCGGCCGTCCAGGTGGTAAATATACAGTTCATCATAGGGGCACGAGCCGGATTTTTTGTGGATAGAACGTGAGCTTCGGGCATTATTCATTTTTGGGCAACTGATCCAGATACCATTCCATGGGATTTAGCAGCGTAAAACCCATCCGTGTCAGTTTCTCTTTGATATGGGCGACATTTAGCGTCAAGAGATACGGGAAAACGGCACGTTTATCTTTTTCCCAGTAGCGGGCCACCAAAACGCTACCAAAGGAGATGTTTTCCTCAGTAATGGCATCGACAATTTTTTTCAATTGACCGACTTTTTCTTCCACCAGGATGCAGAGCAATGTTCCCGGTTGGCCAATTCCCAAAACATTGATAAAAGCTCGCAGCAAATCTCGGACGGATATAATTCCGGTTAGGGTGCCGTCTTCGTTTAGAACCGGCAATGCACCCACGCGGGCATCCTGTATGAGCAGCAGCGCATCCTGAATGGTGTAAGCAGGAGAAATGGTGATCGGGTCTTTGGTCATGATGTCTTTTATCTTCAATTCCGAATAATTTTTCTTTTCCTCCTCACTGGGAGCGGTCTTGAAAAAATTATAGGGCAGTGCGCTTCTGATATCCCGATCCGTCACGACACCAACGAGGCGGTTGCCGGATTCGATAACCGGCAGGTGGCGAATCTTATTTTCGGCCATCAATTCCTGAGCCTTAAAAATGCTATCATCGGGTTTAACCGTAATTACCTTGCGGGTCATGGAGTTACTGATAAACATAATTATTTCTCCTTAGCCAGCTTTTAATTCTGGCAACACTAATGATTAAGCATCCATTAAAATCTTTATATGATTGCGGGCCAATTCCGGCAATCGTCTGATTGAATATCCACCTTCGAGTACCGATATCAACCGGCCCTGGGCATGCTCGGCAGCCAGTTCGACGATCAATTTGATGATCCAGGTAAAGCCTTCGGTTGTCAGCTTGATGTCCGACATATTATCTTCGATGTGGGCATCAAAGCCGGATGAAACCAGAATAACCTGCGGCTTAAATTCCGCAAAGGCCGGCACCAAATCTCTTTGCAGTATTTGCTGGTATTCTTTATCCCCGTGGCCGGGCAGCATCGGCGAATTTTTGGTGTAGCCATGCCCGGCATCTTTGCCTGTTTCGAATTCTCGACCGGTTCCGGGATAGGCAAAGGTTGGATGTTGATGAATGGAATAGTAAAATACCGTGGGGTCTCGTTCAAAGATGTGCTGGGTGCCATTACCGTGGTGCACGTCAAAGTCGACAATGCCAACCCTTTGAATGTCCCATTGCTGCTGAATGTAGCGGGCTGCTATGGCCACATTGTTAAAGTAGCAAAATCCCATGGCCTGGCTGACTTCAGCATGATGCCCGGGCGGTCGAACGGCGCAAAAGGCATTGTCCAATTCGCCCTCCATAACCAGGCGCGTGGCCTCCAGTACGCCCCCCACAGCCAGTAATGCGACCTGATAAGTTGCCGTGCACATCTGATTGTCGGGGCTGTCAAAGATAGGGTTGCCACTGTTGCAGGCTTTCGCAAAGCGCTTGATATATTGGGGGTCGTGAACGGTTTCCACCCATTTTATATCCGCCGGCACGGCCTTAATCAATGTAAGGTGCTCTAAAAGGCCCGCCTCCTGGATGCCCTTATAGACGGCCGGAAGGCGATCCGGCACCTCCGGATGATAGTTTCCGGTCAGGTGCTCCTGGTATCTGTCATCGTACAAAAAGCCGGTTTTCTTCATAGGTCATTTATCTCTGCAAATCAAAAATTTGATATTGTCAAGAGGCAAACAGCAAACTGTCCGGCAGGTTGCGACTTGCGCGATGCTAAGCAACAATTTTTTCAAATATTTCAAATGCGGCTTTGACCGATTGACTATCTTCAGGCATTTCAATGGTCGGGCGGCCGTTGAAATCGAAATCATAAATTAAATCATCCGCTGGAACAGTTCCGATCAGCTCGAGATTGGCTTCTGTGAGCCTGTCCATGACCGCCTTGGGCGGCATTTCGCGTGCCTGATTGATCACCAGATAGCTTTTTCCAACACCGATATTCAGACAGCGGGCCAACTCATTAATCCGCACTGCGGCTTGCAGCCCCCGCCTGGAAGAATCCGATACGATCAAGAGAATGTCGACGTCTTTGGTCGTCAGGCGGCTGATATGCTCCATACCGGCCTCATTGTCCATTACGATATACGGATAATTACCGGCCAGGCGTTCAAGGTAATTGGTGAGCAACGTGTTGGCTGCGCAATAACAGCCGGCCCCCTCGGGCTGGCCCATTATCACCAGATCAAAGCCGTCAGCTTCAATCACCGCTTCCTCGAGCTTCATTTCCATAAATATGTCTTTGGTCATGCCGCTGGGAACATCGCCTTTTTTCATCTCTTCCCGGGCACCGCCCAGGGTACTGCCGAGCTTGAGACCCAGCACTTCATTTAGATTGGCGTTGCAATCGGCATCCACCGCCAGAATCGGCGTTTTATTTTGTTTCAGTAAAAATTTTATGAGCAGACCGGCCATGGTGGTTTTACCGGTGCCACCCTTGCCGGCGAGTGCGACAGAATATGCCATATGGATCCGTTTCCTTTCGATTCAATTCAGATGGTTTCGAGTAACTTAACATAATGAACCTGAGTTGTGCACAAATTAGGTTAAGGTAGATTATGCTTCCAGTCAAGGGCCTTTTAAACTCCTTGAAAACCCATTAATCATATGATAACTCCAAGTGCGCCACGAGCGCACTTTTCAAATAAAGTGTGTGTAACTGCACAGAAGATGAGGGCAGGCCCCTCGGAGCCGGCTTACAGGAGCAGGCTTCAAACCACCTTAAGCTGCATTGGTAAAGAGCCTTTGTGGTGAGCGTTAAGGAAAAGGCACAGCAAAGACTGTGTCAGGTATGGATCAAGGAGGTGAGCAGCAGCGAACCATTGATGAGGTGTCGTAATATCAGAGGTGGCGTCAAAACTGGGGTACTTGGAGATCTCCAGGATAAGTCCAGAGGGAGCCTGTTTACTGTCTGGGCGGCGTCCGGCATAGAGATGGCATGAACTTGATCCAGGCTTTTGTGCGGAACGTGGGAACCTGTCGTTTCAATGTTAAGGGAGAAACGCAAGTGGCGGACCCACAAGCGTGAGAGTACCGATGCGAAGCACAGGGGCGGATCGTCCTGTAGTAGTGTTGAAGGTCCTGTAATGGGACTGGAGCGAAGGGGATGAGCCAGCTCGCAGCAAGCGAAGGTCAACCCCGC
>JASFGN010000409.1:0-4085 GCA_050123735.1 Desulfobacterales bacterium
CTGAGTCGCTCGTGAGGATCGATTTGAACAGGCTGCGAATGTAATCAACAATTAATTCATTAGTATGGTGAAAATTTAATGTCAAGCAAATTAACTGCCTTAAATTTATAGCATTTGGCCCTACACCGGGCTACAGCGCGATCGCATGTTTATCCATCATGCTGAATATGATATTATATTTGACAAGCGGATACAAATCGGCCTAATGATCAGAAGCGCATCGCTTTGATATCAGGCAACCGAACAGATGGCACCAACATCAGAAGGTCGAGATCATTTCATGCTCGATTATAGTCGCAGAGGGCTGCTATGTTATCTGATATTCGTTTTCCTGCTCGAGCAGATCGACGTTCTTATTTTCACCGGAATCTGAACTTTTTCGCACTGCTCGCAACGGGTTTGCTATTTCTGAGTGCCTGTGCAACCTCCCAATCAAAAGCACCGCCGTCAAACACGAATCTTTTTCGCTCTGAAGACTTTGTTGTTTATCAGCTACCGGGTAGTCAATCTCCGGCAGAATTGGCTGAAAAATTTCTGGGTGACCCTCAGCACGCCTGGATTATTGAAGAGGCCAATCCGGATATTGTCTTTCGGCGGGGGAATGCGGTTGTCATTCCATTAAAAGATCGCAACCTGGGAGGGTTGAGCGCCGATGGTTTTCAAACCATTCCCATTCTGACATACCATCGGTTTGCCGAAGATTGTAATTCCCCCCTGTGTATGCCCGCCAGCACCTTTGAGCGTCAAATGCAATATTTGAAGGAAAACGGATATCACGTCATCACTGCCGAAGAACTCTCCGCTTTTCTGGAATATCGCCGGGGGTTGCCTCGAAAATCGGTGCTGATCACGATGGATGACGGCTATCGCTCCGTATATAACATTGCCTATCCGATACTTCAAAAATACGGGTATAAGGCCACAGTGTATGTTTACACGAGTTTTGTCGGTGTATCTAAAATGGCCATCACCTGGAATCAGCTCAAAGAAATGAAGGCCAATGGCTTTACCATCGGTTCACACACGATCAATCACAGCGACCTGACCCAGCCCAAGGCGGGCGAGACCGAACAGGCCCATCTGGCCAGGGTTAAAGAGGAGCTTTTTGGCTCAAAAAAAATCATTGATCGGAAATTAGGTCAGGACACCCACTTTTTGGCCTATCCATTCGGTTTTTATGATCAGCGATCGGTCCATATCGCCCGGCAGGCAGGCTATAAATATGCGATGTCCGTGAAAAGAGGCGGTAACCCGTTTTTCGCAAATCCACTGACCTTGAGAAGAGATCAAATTTTGGAAAAGGATATGAAAACCTTCATTTCAAGACTAAAAACGTTCAAACCACTTACCTTAAAGTGAGAAAATTATGAAAATTAAAGCAGGCATTATCAGCGTCGTCATATTGTTGGCCTTGCTGGCCGGGTGCGCGATGATGGGCAGCAAATCCCCGGAGGCCCTTGCAAAAGACTATACGGCCAAAGCACAGCAATTCGAAAAACAGGGGGACCTGGTAGAGGCGTTGAAGCAATACAAGCTGGTGCTGACCGTCGATCCCGACAATCAGCTGGCCCGGCAAAAAATTGCAACCCTTGAACCCCAGATGCTCAAATTGGCCGACAAGCACTATAAAGAAGGACTCAAATTCTACAACAAGGGCCAGTATGGACCGGCACGCAAGGAATTTCTGACCGCCCTGCGCTATAATCCAGAGCACACCAAAGCCAAAACAAGGCTGGCGAGCACGAGCAAGGATATGGGGCAGGTTAAAAGATATATCGTGCACACCATTCAGCCCGATGAGAGCATCTCCACACTGGCTGAACGATATTATGGCGATTATCGCAAGTTCCATCTGATTGCCGATTACAATGAAATGGAGGATCCGACCCGGGTTAAAGTCGGTCAGGACATTAAAATTCCCGTGATCGAAGGCATGCCGATTATGGCCGATCCCGGCAAAATTCAGGCGGAAGAGGGCGCCTCTTCAGAAGAATTGGCCGGTGACATTATTGCAGTCAAACGATATGTGATGCATACCGTTCAGCCCGAGGAGAGCCTCTCCGCCCTGGCTATGAAGTACTATGGTGATTACAGCAAGTTCCATGTCATCGCCCAATTTAACAATCTGGAAGATGGAACCAGCGTAAGGGTCGGGCAGGAGCTCAAGATTCCCGAAATCGAAGGTGTTCCGTTCCAGGTTGAGGCTGAGGCGCAAGAGACTGAAGCGGTTACAACTGCCAAAGCGGCCCCCCTGCCTGAAACAGAGGCTCAGAAACCGGAAACGGCAGCAACCGCTGCCAAACCGATCTCCCCCGATGATCAGCTGTCGCACTATCGTGAGCTGGGCGTGGAGCTCTATAACAACGAGGAATATGAAGCGGCGATTGCTGAATTCGATAAGGTCTTAAACGTCAACCCCGCCGATCAAACGGCTCGCGATTATATGTCGCTGGCTTATCGTGAAAAGGGACGCCAATCTTTAGAGAACAAGGCGTATGCAAAAGCCGAGAAGGAGTTCGAAACATCTCTGATTTACGATCCCGGCTGCCCTGACTGTCAGAAATACATTGATCAAGTCCGACAGATGGACAGCGACAGCCTGCGTCAGGAAGCCATTGCCCTGTATGATCAAAAGAAATACAAACAGTCCATCGTTAAATTTGAAGCGATTGCCAAGACCAATCCGGACGATAAGCAGACCAGGGAATATCTGGAAAAAGCGCATTTTCAACAGGGATTGCAACTGTTCGGCAAAGAAGATTATCTGGCCGCCAGAGACGAGTTCAAAACCGCGCTGCAGTATAATCCCGACTGCGACCAGTGCGAAAAAAATATTCAGAAGAGCGAAGATATCTACAAAGAAGTCCACTACGAAAAAGGTCTGACTTACTTCGGAGACCAAAAATTGGCGGAGGCGATTCAGGAGTGGGAGTCCGTCTCGGCCATCGATCCCAACTATAAAGACGTCAATAAAAACCTCACGAAGGCCAAAACGCTTTACGAGCGGCTGGAAAGCATCAAGCGCAGCAAGACCCAGCAAGACACGCAATAATTCAGAAGACAGATGTCAGATGACGGATGAAGCACGTCGGACTGCTGATATGTGCGCCATCTCAGAGATGTGACATTGGTGTCATTCGGCGAAATCTGAAAAAACCGAGCGCGAGGATGATTGGGCACATAGAATCTTCGTCGTCGTCCTCGTCCTCGAAAACTCAAACGATCGTACACTCGCAGCGCGCAACGCGCAACCCGTAACGCTGGTTTTATTTGGTGAAAACCGGCGCTCGCCTTTCCAGAAAAGCTGAAATTCCCTCCCTGGCTGCCTCCGTGCAGGCAATTTTTCCAAAACCCTGATAGCCGATTTCCAGGGCGTCATGAAAATTTTCAGCCTGCGCGCTTTCCCGGATGACTTTTACAGTCAATGCCACTGCTTCTTTGCTCAACGCCTGTTTGCCGGCTTTGGGCTCGGCGGGAACATCCACCTCCGGTATGTCAATTTTGCCTTCCGGGATACGGCTGATCTTGCCCTGCAGGTCGTTGACCGCTTCCACGGCGGCAGAAATAAGGGACGGATAATCATCCACGATCTGGCTGACCATATTGATTTCAGCAGCTTCTGCGGCTTTGAGCGGACGTCCCAGACAGATCATTTCATGAAACAATTCAGCTCCCTGCGGCCATTTGCGGTAGGGCACGACGCATCCACCGATACCCGGCAGGATCCCCAGCGTGATTTCAGGAAACTGAAAACTCGCATTCCGGGTGGCGACGATTTCGTGGCAGCGAATGGCCACTTCCAGGCCGCCGCCCAGGGCAAAGCCGTTGACGGCGGCGACCACCGGTTTTTCCATTTGATCCATATAAACCTGCACTTTGGCGCAACCCCTGGCATACTGGGCTGATCGCTCGGCGTCTCCCAGCATTTCCGGAAATTTGCCGATGTCGGCGCCGGCTGAAAAAGCAGCCGTTCCGTACCCGGTGATGACAAAGCCTCTGACCGCCGGGTCATTCTCGAATTCTTGCAGGACTGTAAGAATTTCATCGGTCAAGGCATCATTGAGGGCGTTCATGGCCTGGGGTCG
>JASFGN010000410.1:0-4084 GCA_050123735.1 Desulfobacterales bacterium
AGGCTGTCGCCCACATTGGCAACAATGAAGGATCTGTCGGTCAGATAGACGGCTGAAACCGTTGACCCCATCCCCTTGTAGTCCTCGTTTTGCAGGGCCGCCTGGTGGACGACATGGTTGGACAAGTGTATACCGGCCAGCAATCGGCGGGCATCTTCAGACAGTTTGTCATCAGCTTTGATACGTTCCTTTACGGGGTTCTGGGCCGGGTTCTGATTCAGGTAGTCACAGATGGTTTCGACAACCAGCTTGCTGGCCACTTCACCTGCATTGTGCCCGCCCATACCGTCGGCAACCACGTAAAGCCCCATGCCGTCATCGTAGAAAAAAGAATCTTCATTCAGTTCTCTTCTTTTGCCGATGTCGGTAATACCCGAAGATTCAATGTCAATCATATATAATTTTTCAGAATTTGGTTGACTTTTGGAGAATGAAATGAGTTGTGATGCTTTATTTTGGTGTTTCTGATTGTAATCTAACTAACTACTTATTATTATTATTTATATTATAAAAATGGGTTTAGGTCAAGCTTTTGAAAATTTCTGATTTATTATCAATGGGTTGGCGAAACGGTTGCAAACAACCTTTGGGTGAAAATTTGAACAATAGACGGTTTTGCGCCTTTTGACAAAGCCGCCACAGAATGTCATCGCAGTGTCTATGCCCATGGCAATATTCAATCGCAGCCTTTGAACGGAGCACAAAAATGGCAACCATCAGTTTGTTAAAAAATATGATTCAGGAATATGCTTGGGGTTCTGCGCGCGCGATTCCAGATTTGTTAGGTCGCCCGAATACCGAAAATCGACCCCAGGCGGAGCTGTGGATGGGGGCGCATCCCAAAGCCCCGTCCTTAGTCTACCAAACCGGCAACTGGGTATCTCTGCAACGGGTAATATCACAGGATCCCGAAGGGATCCTCGGAAACAGGGTTGCCCAAAAATACGATAATCGCCTGCCGTTTCTATTCAAAGTCCTTGCAGCTGCAAAGCCACTTTCCATTCAGGCCCATCCCAACAGGCACCAGGCCCAAATTGGGTTTCAGCGCGAGAATAAACAAAAAATCCCCCTGGATGCCGCCGAGCGCAATTATCGGGATGCCAATCACAAACCCGAGTGCATCTGCGCTTTAACCCCTTTTTGGGCATTAAGCCGTTTCCGAAGGATTCCGAGCATCTTATCCGACCTGCAACAATTGAATCTAAAACTGCTCGCGGATATGCTGGGCGAATTACAAAAGCTTCCGACGGCACAGGGACTTCAGCGTTTTTACACGTCTTTGATGTCTTTGCGTCAGGATCAAAAAAAACAGGTTGTCGATGAAGCCTTAAAAAAGGCCCGCAATGCTGCAGTTGATCGTCCAGAGTTTACCTGGATGCTAAAACTGGCCAATCATTATCCAGAAGATATCGGTGTGTTATCACCATTTTTTTTGAACCTGGTCTGTCTTGAACCCGGTCAGGCGATTTATTTGGATGCCGGTGAACTTCACGCCTATCTGGAGGGGCTGGGCATTGAATTGATGGCGAATTCCGATAATGTCCTGCGAGGCGGATTGACACCCAAACACGTTGATGTGCCGGAGTTGCTGCGCCTATTAAATTTTGAAGGTTGCGATATCGAACTCCTGAAACCAGAGACGTCAGTTGCAAATGAGCTGACTTACCCCAGCCCGGCTGCAGAATTCGTTTTATCGGTCATTACCCTGAACACGGGCAGCGTCTATCAGAGTACGCCGCAGCGCAGCGTAGAAATTATCATCTGCACACAGGGTAATTTGACGATTGCCGAGCACGATTCGCAGATTGAAACCGAGATGCCGCAGGGCGCTTCCGTGATCATACCTGCCTCTGTGAAACGTTACAGCCTGAAAGGGGAGGGAACCTGTTATAAGGCCGGCGTACCCATTTCCGCTGAGCGACCGCGCTCAGCGGAAAGTTAATCGTTATTTGTTATTCGTTATTAGGCCAGCTGTGATCCGAATGGCGATTGGGTCAAACCGAATAACGGATAACCATTAACCAGTAACCCTCCATTGGGTTTCACCCAATGGGGGGTAGTACTTTTTCATTACAAAATTCATTTCCCCATCTCCTTTCCTAATACTTATGAGGAATGTCTGTGCCTAAAGTACTAAAAAAAATACGACAGTTGCCGTATTGCGACCGTTATGCACATCAGCTAAAATATGTCTAACTTGATATGCTATCGTTTAAGCGTCTGGGGGTGATTGACATATGAGGCGTTGTCCATTATTTTGGTCGGGTTTTGTGGTCCTTTTTATCGCTTTCCTTTGTGTCGGTTCGGTGTGGGCACAGGAAAGCGAAAGAGTAAATATCAACACCGCATCTGCCAAGGAACTGGCTGCATTGAAGAATGTCGGTCCCAAATACGCCGTGCGCATCGTCGAGCATCGCCAAAAATACGGTCCCTTCAAGCTGACCGAAGAGTTGATGGATGTTCCCGGCATAGGCTTGCGGACGTTTGATAGAATCAAAGATCAAATCATCGCGCAATAAGCGCCATACTCCATCATGTGAGCGCTCCGAAAATCAGCCACTCATCGCAGATGAGTGGCTGATTCATTTTTGTGCGCTTCAATTTGCCTACGTCCCGCAATTCAGATGCCCCTCATGCGCGATGGCGGTGGCGGGAAAAAAACAGTACCTGATCGCAATGCACGTTTAGCCGTTTTCAAAAATTGCAGTTAAAGGAGGTGTGACATGCTGAAACCTAAACGCTTTTTTCAAATGGTCCTCATCCTGGTCTCGATTTGCCTGAATATGTCGGTCTTGCAGGCCGACGACAATAGCAAAATAAATATCAACGCGGCACCGGCAGAAGAATTGGTTCAGTTAAAAAATATTGGTCCCAAAAAAGCGGAAGCGATCGTCAACTTCAGGGAAACCAAAGGTCCGTTCCGGGCACCCGCGGATCTCATTAAGGTTCCGGGAATCGGTCCCAAAACGTTTGAGGCTAACAAGGAACGAATTGTGGTAAAATCCGATTAAATGCCGGCCTCACTTATTGTAAGGTCTCACTTCTGCTGTTTACCACCAAAAATAATTCCCATTTTTTCGATTTTTTAGGAATTTTCATTTTCTTCTGGCATACTTTTCGCAGCAAGTGAACAAATATTTGCTTAAATTTAAGATATTTCTTGACAAACCCCATCTACATAAGTTAGCACTTGCGTGCAAAATTGTTTAAGTCATTAACGCTTCGGAGGAGCAGGTGATCTATGACACTCACAAAAGCAATGATCGTTGATGCCATTCATGAGCAACTCGGGTACCCTAAAAACAAATCCGCAGAAATGCTTGAAACACTCTTGGAATTGATGAAAGGTACCCTTGAAAAAGGTGAGGATGTTTTGATCAGCGGGTTCGGAAAGTTCTGCGTCAAGGCAAAAAACCAGCGTCGCGGACGAAATCCTGCTACCGGATCAGATATGATACTCGACCAGCGTCGAGTGGTAACCTTCAGATGTTCCCATCTGCTAAGGGAGAAAATTAACAACCCATATTAGAAGCTTTCATTTCGTTTTCAGGGCGCCTTCATCGGTGCATAAAGTCGCCGTCATGAAAACCATGGAATTGGAGAAGGTCACAGTTGATATGACCCCTTCAATGAAAATGGACTGCAACCTCTAAATCAAGCATCTCTTCTATCAGAACGAGATGCTTTTTTTATGGACAGAGTCAATGATTGGCATCTTCATTCGATGGCTGACCACAACAGCCGCCATTGTGGCCACCGCTTATTTGCTGGATGGTATCCAGGTGAGCGGTTTTTTTTCGGCTGTATTCGCGGCTGCCGTGCTGGGCGTTTTAAATGCTGTTTTAAGACCGCTTGCGCTGTTGCTGACGCTTCCGATTAATATATTGAGCTTAGGCCTGTTTACGTTTATCATTAACGCGTTCATGCTTAAAATAGCATCGGGCATCATTCCGGGTTTCGGCGTCTACGGATTCTGGACCGCCATTTTCGGATCATTGCTCATCAGCCTGATCAGCTGGCTGTTAAATTCATTTATCGGCGAACAGGGCACGGTGACCTCCATCCACGTCCGGCGGGGCCATAC
>JASFGN010000411.1:0-4077 GCA_050123735.1 Desulfobacterales bacterium
CGGACCTGAAGTTGTTGCCGAAGGACTGAAGGCGCTTGAAGCAGTGGCTGCCCTGTATGACTTTACCTGCCATGTCACCACCTGCGACATCGGCGGTGAGCACTATCTGGCCACCGGTGAAACCATTTCCGACGAACAGCTTGAATCGCTTAAAACAAAGGATGCCATTTCTCTGGGCGCCATCGGTCATCCGGACGTCAAACCTGGAATACTGGAAAAAGGCATTTTGCTGAAAACTCGGTTCGCCCTGGATCAATATGTCAATCTGCGACCGGTTAAGCTTTATGAGGGTGTTTACACACCCATCAAAGACAAGCGACCTGAACATGTCGACTTTGTTGTGGTGCGTGAAAATACCGAAGGACTTTATGCCGGTGCGGGTGGTTTTCTCAAGCGCGGCACAGCGGACGAGATCGCCATCCAGGAATCGATTAATACCCGCAGCGGCGTGGAACGGTGCATTCGCTTCGCTTTTGAATTTTGCAAAACCCGCGACAAATCCCGTAAGGTAACGCTTTGCGGGAAAACCAATGTGCTGACCTATGCTTTTGATCTCTGGGAACGGACGTTTTATGAAGTTGCCGAAGAATACCCGGATATTAAAGCCGATTATGCCCATGTCGATGCGCTTTGTATGTGGCTGGTAAAAAATCCGGAATGGTTCGATGTGATTGTGACCGACAATATGTTCGGCGATATTATTACCGATCTTGGCGCCATGATACAGGGCGGCATGGGAATCGCCGCCGGCGCCAATATCAATCCGGCCGGGGTCTCCATGTTTGAGCCCATCGGCGGTTCAGCCCCCAAGTACACCGGCCAACAGAAAATAAACCCGATTGCTGCCATTTTGGCCGTTCAATTGATGCTTGACACGATCGGCGAGAAAAGGGCGGCGCTGACTGTCGAAGCCGGTGTAGCCGAAGTTTTGAAAAATGACATTCAAGATGTGGCGGCCGGCAAAATGGGGTATACAACCGGTGAGATTGGTGATCTGGTGGTCGATTATATCGAAAAAAACGCGTAGACCTTGTCGGCAGTATGGTATAGAAAATTCAGTTTATTCTTATTTTTGGGGGAACACAGTATGGCTCAAAAAAAATTCAACGTCGCCGTTGCCGGTGCTACCGGTGCGGTGGGCAATCAGATGATTCGCTGTCTTGAAGAAATGGATTTTCCGATTCAAGCGGTTGTCTTTCTGGCGTCCAAACGTTCTGTGGGGCGCCAGCTTAAATTCAAAGGTGATTTGATTGATGTCCAGGAGTTAAAAAAGGATTCTTTCAAGGGGATCGACATTGCGCTTTTTTCGGCCGGTGGCGGTACCAGCGAAACCTTTGCCCCCTATGCTTCCAGGGACGGTTGCGTGGTCGTTGACAACTCCAGTGCCTGGCGGATGGATCCCGAGGTGCCGCTGGTGGTGCCCGAGGTAAATCCCCATGCCGTTGGTCTGTATACCCGCAAGGGCATCATCGCCAATCCGAATTGCTCAACCATCCAGATGGTGGTCGCCCTGCATCCGATCCATCAGAAATTCGGGATCAAGCGCATCGTGGTATCAACCTATCAGGCTGTATCCGGGACCGGCAAAAAGGCCATCGATGAACTATTTGACCAAACCCGAGCGATGATTAACTTCCTTGATTACAAAAACAGTGTTTACCCGCATCGCATTGCTTTTAATTGTATGCCGCATATCGATAAATTTATGGATAACGGGTATACGAAAGAAGAAATGAAAATGGTCAATGAAACCCGCAAAATAATGGAAGACGACAGCATCGCCGTTACGGCCACGACGGTTCGGGTTCCGGTTTTCTTCGGCCATTCTGAATCTGTGAATGTTGAAACCAAAGAACCAATATCAGCCGACGAAGTCAAAGCGCTGCTGGAAAATGCCCCGGGGGTCAAAGTGATGGATGATCCCGCCCAAAATGTGTATCCGCTGGCAACCGATGCCGCCGGTCAGGATTTAACTCTGGTCGGGCGAATTCGTCAGGATGAATCGATTCCCAACGGCATCAACATGTGGATCGTGGCGGATAATATCAGAAAAGGTGCGGCCACCAACACCGTTCAGATAGCTAAAATCCTTGCGAATGATTACCTGTAAGAATTAAAAAACAAGGCATTTCTGCTTCGAGGAATATGAATAACGAATGACAAATAACCAATAACAGTGAATTGAGCGCTAAGCGCTCAATTCATTATGGAGTATACAATTGGACCGAATCCCCGTTACAAAAGAAGGCTTTGAAGCCCTTAAAAAAGAGCTTGAAAATTTGAAAAAGGTTGCGCGTCCTCAAAATATAAAAGCGATTGAAGAAGCAAGGGCTCACGGAGACTTGAGCGAAAATGCCGAATATGCGGCTGCCAAAGATCGCCAGGGTTTTATTGAAGGGCGCATCAATGAACTGGAATTCAAACTGGCCAATATTGATATTATTGCAACCGACAAATTGCCCAAAGACCGGGCTGTGTTCGGCAGTAAAGTCGTGCTTGAAAATATTGAAACCGGTGAAGATGTCCGCTACCAACTGGTGGGGCCGGACGAGTCTGATATCGAAAATGGACGCATATCGGTCTCATCACCCCTGGGCAGGGCGATTATCGGTCGCAAGCCCGGTGATGAACTCTCGCTGAACGTGCCCGGTGGTCGGCGGACGTACGAGCTTGTCGAAATCTTATAAACTAAAATGAGCGTTTCATATTAGTTGTTTATTGCGGTTCAGAATATGGCAATAGTCCTGTTAAATGAAGAATAATTTTTACGACAGGTAAAATAGTTTTAGAAATTAAAACTTTTCCAATAACGTATGGAGGTTTTTTAGTGGCACGAATTACTATCGAAGATTGTCTGAGGAAAGTGAGTAATCGTTTTTTATTGGTCAACATTGTTGCTCAACGCGTCCGTCAAATTCGCGAAGGATCTGATTATCTGGTCAGCTCCCCTAAAAATGAAGATATTGTCGTTGCCTTGCGGGAAGCGGCTGCCGGAAAATTGGTGCCGGTTAATACTGACGAAATAAAGGAAGCTGAAACCTAAAACGATTTGCCGAATTGTAGCCCTAAATACAGAGCCTTAAATCGCGCTGTCGGCAAAGCCGCCCACCGATATGACATGTTGCAGAATGGTGACCGCATATTGGTCGCCATTTCCGGAGGCGCCGATAGCCTGACGATGATGTGGATGCTGGCTGAACGTTTACAACGCATCCCGATCCATTTTGAATTATTCCCGGTGCACATCGATCCGGGTTTCGAGGGCGGCTTCAGCCAGGCGCTTGAGGCAATCAGCGCGGATGCCGGCTACCGCTTGAAGGTCGAATATACCGATTACGGGGTCTTGGGGCACAGCGCCATTAATCGTGAAAATCCTTGTTTTTTATGTGCCCGCCTGCGCCGTAAACGTCTTTTTGAAATCGCGGCAGAGGCGGGTTGCAATAAATTGGCCCTGGGACATAACAAAGACGACCTCATTGAAACGCTTTTTTTAAACATGTGCTATGCAGGCGAAATCAGCACCATGGTGCCTTGCCAGAGGATGTTTAAGGAAAGGTTTAGCATTATTCGACCGCTGGCCTTTGCAGACGGGCAGCTCATTCGAGACTTTGCCCGGGAGATCGGTTTGCCTGAGTTTGTAAATCCGTGCCCGTCAGCCGGCAATTCAAAACGTCAGCAAATAAAAACGATGTTAAAGCAGCTGTATGACAGCAACCCGAAAATCAAGGGTAATATATTCAGAGCCATGAGCCGGGTCAAGAATGCCTATCTTCTAAAATAACATGAAAGACACCCAAAACCAGCGCGATTACCGCAACATTCCGATCGATAAGGTGGGTATCAAAAATTTACGGTATCCCATCACCGTTGGCGATCGGCGGGAGGGCACCCAGCATACCGTTGCCACGATCAATATGTACGTCGATTTGCCCCATGAGTATAAGGGCACCCATATGAGCCGGTTTGTCGAGATGCTTCATCTTCTGCAGCCGGAGATTTCGCTTAAAAAATTTTCTGAGATTTTGAACAACATGAAAAAACACCTCAATGCGGCTTCGGCCCATATTGAGGTGACCT
>JASFGN010000412.1:0-4072 GCA_050123735.1 Desulfobacterales bacterium
AATTCAATATGACAGATACCGCTATTTGGAAAGGGGCATCACCGTGGTGGAAAAAATAGGGTATCAAGAGGCGATCCGATTATATTCAGCGGATCCGGCGTCGTTCAGGGACCTTCTTTGAACAATGCGGCCTATGCAGCTGCCCTGCCCACTTTGCCGCTTGAAAAGTACCTAATGCCAAGTGTCATCGAAGAAGCGGCCGGAGATTCTCCCTGTCAGTTCAGTCCATCCCTGCCATGGGTACAATTTTTCAGCTCCAGTTTTTTCATAATAAAAAAAGGGGGCGACCCCCTCTCTTGAAGCATCTTGGGTTTGGACACGGCAAACGCCTTGGCGCGCCCGCAGCTTCCGCCATCACCCCCTTTGCACATAAACTGTTTATGTACTTGATGGGTGTTATTTGCTTCCGGTCTGCTCCCCTTTGCCTATTTAACGGCAAATGACTTTGATACATGAACAACACACACCCAACGCTTGAACCATCTGCTCACGCAGCTTTATGGGTGGTTCTTTTAATATCAAGCCAGCCGCTGCTTTTGTTAAAACTGCCCTGGAAAAGAATCATTTCCGGGTAACGATCCAAGGCGTCATAGTCCCGAATGACCGCATCACTGACGACGGCATCTTTGGGATCGAATATCCTTATATCAAAAATATGTTTGTCCACTGTTGGCCGCACAGCCCCCTTCAACGACCAAACCCAATCCGGGTCCAGTTTTAATTGGGTAACCATATAGATACCCACGCGCTCCGGTAAATCTTTGGGTTTCGCTAATTTTGATGATTTTGGATTCTGGATCTGGCCGTCAGTCGTCTTTGCTTTCCAAAATTTCCAGTTCATCGGTTTTTTCCCTTTGCCTTTTAATGTCTATGCAAAGAGAGGGGATTTAACCCCTCTCTTTGCTAAAGTCAAAATTCTATTCTTGAACAACTTCAAAAGATGAGACGGTTATAATTTTGGTCCCCTCGGCTTCCATGACCGTTCCTTTTACGGTTACCTTTTGACCGATCATCTCCATGAGTTCACCGCCCTGTTCACTGTCGGCAATGTCGTAGGCCATGCCGCTGTTATCGACCAGCTGACCGTCTTCGTTAATAACACCCGAGATGCTGACTTCCGATCCGGCCAATGCAAGTCCTGAAATAAAGACGGTTAGACTGATAATCAAAATTCCTAAAAAAAATTTCTTCGTGTTCTTTTTCATTGTGCGATCCTCCATGGTCTTGGTTGTTTACGCCGCCCTGATAGGCGTTTGTAATTGCCTCAGACGGTGTTTTTCAATTTGCTAAATTTTTTGACTTTGATGATCCTTTTGCCTTCCTGAATTTGCGGTACCCCCTCGATTTCTACCTCTTGTCTTAGGAGCGGCTTTAATCTGGCAATCTGATCTTTATCCGTAATCAGATACTCCTCCTCATCGCGAGTGGCGATAGCCAGATCAACCACGTTGCCGTTGCTATCCCAGTTGGCAGGGATAAGAATACCTTCTAGACAGATCATCGTTGTATCCAATTTGTCTTTGCGACCCCATTTTAACAGTATGCTGTCGTGATATGCCCAGCAATCACTGTGCCAATTCCATAACCAATTAAAATCATGATATATCCTTATCTTTCTGGATTTGGGTCGGAACTACCAGTTCCCGGATTTGAAGAAAAATGGTGGCGAAGACACGTAAAAAATGCACCGAGAGATCAAAGATAAGTGGTATAATCAAGGAAAATGCGAACAGGAAGTCTGAATTCCGATATTAACCGTTCTCGGAATCAGCGGTTCTGATTTGCAGCGATTGTCAAAAAAAAACGGTTTGGCAGGCTAGAGGCTTTTAAAGTCTTCTTTTCGAATTCCATATTTATTCATCAGCTTGTTAAGCTGGCGTGGGCTGATGCCGGCAACTTCAGCCGATTCAGCGATCCTGCCTTTATGGCGGGATAAAACATTTTTCAAATAATTTCGTTCAATATCCTCAACGCCGCTTTGCCGGACCTGAGCCAGCGTCAACGCTTCACTTGATGGAATAAATACGGCATTGGCGTCAGATTCAAAGAGTTCATTGGGAAAACTCTCCGGTGTGAGCTCATCAGAAGTTTCCAGTATATAGGCCCGTTCAATCAAATTTTCCAGCTCACGGATATTGCCCGGCCAGGAATACCTGCTGAGGGCCTCCAGCACCCGGGGATGCGTTGAATGTATCTTTTTCAAAGAAAAATTGTTCAGATTTTTTAAAAACGTCTCGATGAACAACGGGATGTCTTCGATTCGCTCGCGCAACGACGGTATTTCAATGGGAAAGACGTTAAGACGGTAATAAAGATCTTTTCTGTACTGGCCCTCGTCGCACATCTTTTTCAGGTTGGCATTGGTGGCCGCAATTACCCGGACGTCGGTTTTTAAATTTTCTTCGCCGCCCACCCGTTGAAAGGTTCCGTCCTGTAAAACCTGTAATAGTTTGATCTGGGCCGAAGGCGTTATCGTACCGATTTCATCCAGAAAAATGGATCCCCCTTTGGCGATTTCAAACCTTCCTAGTTTTCTTTTTATAGCGCCTGTAAAAGCACCTTTTTCATGGCCAAACAGCTCACTTTCAACCAGGGTGTCCGGGATTGCGCCGCAATGGACACTGATAAACTGTGCATCCCGGCGATTACTGTGTTGATGAATCAGTTTTGCCAAAACGCTTTTGCCGGTACCCGTATCTCCGATCAGCAAGACCGTACTTTTTGTCGGTGAAACCGAACGGATGTTGTCAAATACCTTCTTCATATTCGGGCTTTTGGTCTGAACAAGTTCCAGCGAGTCAACATTCCAGAATTGATCCCGCAAATAGTTCAATTCCGATTGCTGCATAATGGATTCGGTGATGCCTTCGGCAATGTATTTTACCTCCTCCGGATCGATTGGATAAGGGAGATAGTCACTGGCGCCGGCTTTAACCGTCTTTATTGCTTCTCGGATCTGGTTTTGTGGCGCCATAACGACTATTTCAATGGTCGGATACAGCTGCCAGAAAGGCCTTAGAGTTTCTTTATATTCTTCGTCATGTATCGAAGCTAAAAGAATATTGAGTTCGATAAACAACAAGTCATAGCGTTTATCAGAAAGCAAATCCAAGGCCTGAAGCTTTGTAGCCGCGCTGTCCACCCGATAATTTGATTGAAAACAAGACCGGATCGTTTGCACGGTTTGCTTTTCTGTTGTTGTTACCAATATTGATTTCATGCGATGGCCCTTATATTGTAAATCCGAACGCTTTAAAAATAGCTATTTCTACAATCCAGGCATCAAATGTCAACAAAATTAGATTGCCGATCATGTATGGAAAATTAAATTATCGAATCTCGGGTTTCCGATTTCGGAACTGCCACTTCTTACCTGAAATAATTGATTTATTCCAGTTTATTAGAGCCGGTCCAGTGACAATTTTACCCATTAAAAATGCGAAGCGCTCCAAAAATCAGAACACCCAGTTCCGGTAACATTTGCCAACAAACAAAAATATACATAAATTTCAAAAAGTTACTATTTTGGCATATTTGTTGCCAGATGACATAAAAACTCGACTTTGACACTTTGGATCTCGGTGGCTATAAGTAAATAGCTGAGCGATGGGGAGCTTAAAAAAGAAGCCAGCCCGGCAATCAGATGAGGGGAATCTGGTTCTTTTGAACACTTTAAAAAAAAACTTTACACAATGAGGACTAACAGTGAACACATCGCATCAAATCAAAAACAGCGAGCGATTAACAGGCGTTAAACCTTACGATCTGATCGATGGGGCCACCGGCGAAGGCCTGAAGGTCATCCGGGAACTTGATGAGCAGCGTAAAATTTCAGCTGATGCAAACATGGAACTTGATGATCGTCTTGAGGTTTATGAAGACATTTTTGATTCACAGGTCGGCGATACATCCCTGGTCAGGGCGCGAAATATTGAACGTGAAGTCGGCCTGCGCCAAATTTTCCTTAAATTTGAAGGCGGCAATCCAACCGGCACACAAAAAGACCGAATCGCATTCGCTCAGGCCATGGACGCGCTGAGACGCGGTTTCGATACCATTACGATGGCGACAT
>JASFGN010000413.1:0-4067 GCA_050123735.1 Desulfobacterales bacterium
CCGCGAACAATAAAACGGCCCATGTGTGAAATGTCGAAAAGACCGGCTGCTTTACGGGTGATCAAATGCTCCTGAACGATACCGGTTTCATAATGTAACGGCATCTCCCAGCCGCCGAATTCAACCATGTTGGCGCCCAGTCGGACATGCTGCTGGTTTAACGCGGTTTTGTTTAATTTTCCCATGGGTGCTGTTCCTTTTTTGGCAGAAGTTGAAAATTCTATTGCGCTTTTATGGCAGAAAATAATAGATAAAAGCATTCTGAGTGTCAAACGGATATCGTGGAAACAAGGCGATATCTTCATGCAGGAATTTATGCAGGCGATAATGATGAACGGTGCAATGACTCCAGCGCAGGATTCACTGAAAGCCATTTTTCAAAAATTCGGCCGTTCGGTCGGCAGGTGGCAAATATGTGCCAACCTTGTCGGGGCCATTACCGTCACATCCTATTTTGTTTTTTTCGATCAGGTTTTTCCGTATACAAACGTTCAAAATCAGTTTTACGTTCTGGCCATCATGTTCCCGTTTTTGGTCGCCATCGCCATGGTTATTTTTTATTTCTGGCAAAAAGACTTGAACCGCTTTTTGCAGTTGACGGCGCAAAAGAAAGCCATTGAAGCCGATTTACGGAAAAAGGCCCAGCGAAAAATACTCGACATGCCGTCGGCATCTGCGCTGGTCAGTTTATTGAACTGGTTTCTGGCGGCCATCACGATGACAACTTACAGCATTGTCGCCGATACGGGCAGTGCCGAAAACCTTATGGCCGAGCTGATCGAGGGACTCCGGGTTTTTGTTGGCTGCATTATCGGCGGAATTATCACGGCGGCGATTATCTTTTTTATTATCGAAGCCAAATGCCGCCGGGTCTGGCCGGCGTTTTTCCCCGAAGGCGGCCTGGCCCACACCCCGGGTGTGTTTCGCCTGAAATTGCGCACGCGCATGTTCACCATTTTTTTACTGGCCAGCATTTTGCCGCTGATCCTGATGGCCGTTCTATCGTATAACAAAGCCCGCATGATGCTGGAGATGGATCCGGGCCAGGTCATCCAGAGCCTGCTGTATCTGACCGCCTTTTTGCTGGTCGTCACCCTGGCGGTGGCCATTATCTTATCGCGCTCGTTTGCCACCGGCATTATCGATCCGATCCGCCAGATGGAAGCCGCCATGGCGCAGGTCGAGAAAGGGGACCTGACGGCAACCGTTACCGTCAACAGCAACGATGAGCTGGGTGCGCTGGGCGAAAATTTCAACCGGATGACCGAGGGTCTCAAGGATCGCTATCGGCTGCGCCGATCACTGGACCTGGCCAAGGAAGTGCAGCAAAACCTGTTGCCGGCTAAAAACCCCTGTTTTCCCGGTTTGGACATCGCCGGCAAAAGCATCTATTGTGACGAGACCGGCGGCGATTATTTTGACTTTTTCGATAGCGCCGGTCATGACACATACGGCATCGTCATCGGCGACGTATCCGGCCACGGCATACCCTCCGCCCTGTTAATGGCGTCGGCCCGCGCTTTTTTAAGGCAGCGCACGGCCCTGGCCGGCAGCCTTGCCGACATCGTCGGCGACGTCAACCGCCAGTTGACCCGAGACGTTGAAGATACCGGCCGGTTTATTACCCTGTTTTACCTTCAAATTGATATGGATAATCGCTGCCTGAGCTGGGTGCGAGCCGGACACGAGCCGGCACTGCTGTTTGATCCCGCCAGTAATCGGTTTGAGGAGCTGACCGGCGAAGGCATGGCCCTGGGCGTTGACGGCCGCTGGCAGTATGCCGAAAGCCGGCGCGGTGGTCTGGCCGGCGGGCAGATTATTTTATTGAGCACCGACGGCATCTGGGAGGCCCGCAATCCGCAGGATCAGATGTTCGGCCGGCTGGCCGTTTCTGATATCATTCGTCAACATGCGCAAACCAGCGCAGCCAAAATCCAGGATGCGCTTCTGACCGAGCTAAACCGCTTTCAGCAGGGAGTCGCACCCGCCGATGACATCACCCTGGTCGTTGTCAAAGTCGGAGATTAAATAGCTCATAGCTGATAGGTTGCCAAAAGTCCGATGGCTCCGAGGACAAGAACGAGCACGAGGACGAGTACGATGGGCGGTGCACGATGTTGTCCTCGTCCTCGTCGTCGTACTCGTACTCGAAAACTCAAAGCACCAAACGCCAAACACAAAATACGAAATACAAAATACAGGAGCAACGACAATGGCAACAATAACGGTTCACTGGGTAAATGACAGAAACTTTGTGGGGGTCGACGCTACCGGCCACTCGGTTGTCTTATCAGGCCAGAAAAACGGGATCGGGGTCAGCCCCTCCCAGATGTTGCTGGTGGCCCTGGCCGCCTGTTCATCTGTGGATGTCGTTGAAATATTGGAAAAAAAACGTAAAAAGCTCACCCTGCTCGAAGTGATCGCCAGCGGCGAGCAGGACCCGGATCCCCCCTGGACCTATCGTAAAATCCATGTCAAATACCGGCTGGGAGGAGATAATTTGACCGCCAAAGCCGTTGAGCAGGCGATCAGCCTTTCCCAGGACAAATACTGTTCGGTCGCCGCCACCATCAGAGGCGTGGCCCAAATCACCACCGAATATGAAATTATCGGAGCCGAATCCGCCTGACACCGGCTTACCCCATTGGTATTATCGGCGCCGACGGGAGTTGAATATGGAAGCGGCGGTGGATAAAATAAAATTCCACCCGCAACCTGACTCCAATCGATATCACAGCCTAACCGCTTAAAATCTAAAATAAATATTGACACAGAAGCACTTAACCAATAAAATTTCACATAATTGGACTCTATTCATCGTTTTCAAGGAGCAACAACATGCTGGATTTGGATCCACAGTTAGGCAAATACGGAATTACGGCTCGCCTGTTTAAGTTGATAAATGACATGCCCAAGGACAAAAAGTTGATCCTTCTAAAGCAGCTTATCGGTGATGATGTGACCTCCAAGTTATGCCAATTGATCGTGGAGATGTCTGAGGATCAACAGATCATTTTGCTCGAGCAATTGGAAGCCATGCCTACGATTGAAATGCCCGAAACAACGGTCAGTCTGGAAGGAAACGAGTCTTCGATGCGGGAAAATCCGCGTAAAGAGTGCCTGATTAAAGCCAAATACCGCGTCCAAAACAAAGACTATAAAAGCTACATTCTGGATATCAGTATCGGCGGAGTGTTTATCGATACCGCCGAGACATTTAACATCGGCCAAAAAATCGGCCTGAATTTCGCGCTGCCCAACTACCCCAAGCCTTTCAAACTCATCGGAACGATTTCGTGGGGCAGTCCGCGCGGGTTCGGCGTTAAATTTGATAAGGTGCCCGAACCCCAGGGGGAAATTTTAAAATCTTTTATCGAGCAGGAAAAATGAGCCGTGCAAGCGCCCGGCTCGGTTGACAGCACTTTTTAGTATCATTATGTTGCCCTAAGAAAAAGCCGCGACCCGCCGATAAATGGAGGCGTTCGGGTAATTCACGCATTAATTGTTACCGATCGCTTCGAAAAGAGGTAAATCATGAGACCCATCGCCGTTATCAGCCTTCTGTTAGGAATCCTGCTGTGGGTTCCGGCCTTAAATGCGGATGTCTATACCTGGACAGATGAGAACGGTGTCAAGCATTTCGGCACCCAGCCGCCTGAAGATGCCACCGACGCCCGCGTCGTATTCGAGGAAGAACCGTACAATTCAGCTGCCGATCAAAAACGTACCGAAACGCAGAACCAAGAGCTCACCGAACTGATTCGTGAACTTGAAAAAGAAGAGGCGGAGCAGGCCGCCGAAGCCAGAAAACAAGCGGCCGAAGCCGAGAAAAACCGTAAGCCTACGCAGCAGGAACGCGTCGCTGCTGAAAAACAACGGCTGCAAAAAAAGATTGCCGATTTAGAGGAAAAACCCCTGGACTTTTTCGGCTCGCAAAAAAACAAGCGGGTCCGTATCGGGTATTATCGGTATCGACTCGAAACCCTGATGAGCGACCCGGAAAAATACTTTAGCGAGCCGTCCCGGTTTGAAGGTAATGTAAAACAATAAGCGGTCCGGACCGGGCT
>JASFGN010000414.1:0-4064 GCA_050123735.1 Desulfobacterales bacterium
TGGCCCTGGTTATTGTTTGATATGACTTCAATTTCATCGCCAAGTCGCAGCCCCATCGACATCAAACGCATGCGAGCCCCGACGCCGCCTTCAAAGTCTTTCAGCACCAGTCGCTCACCAGGCCGTGCCATGACCAGGGTCATCAACTGGATACGTTCTTTAAGGCAGGTATCACAGATGCCATAAATTTCCATTTTATGCTGCAGCATGTGAAAACCATGCATGGCTGCGATTTTGATCTGCAGCTCCTCCAGGTGCTCATTCTCAAACTCAATGATTTTTTTGCATTTGGTGCAGACCATATGATCGTGATGTTGCCCCAAGTGCCGATGCTCATAGCGCAGGTCGCCATTATCAAATCGGCTTTTCTGGGCAAATCCGAAGCGGCACATCAATTTCATTGTTTCCCGAACAAATTCGGGTTCAAGGCGCCATCCGACGCGCTTTAAATGCTCAATCATATCTTCGATGGTGACATGCTTTTCGGTTTGCAAAAAGACTTCCAGTACCTTAAAGCGATCTTCGAAATTGTCGATTTGTTCTTGCTTGAACAGCTTTTTAAATTGCGCTTTTTCCTGAATATGAATCTGTTTCATTTACATTCCCCAAACAGGCAAATAGATAATCGAACGCGGGTTTTTAGAGAGACAGGCCTGCAGGCGTTAGCAATCATTGTGAAAGGTAACAAATAAACTGACCCGATGAGTTGGTTTACCATGAGGCAGGAACTGATATGCCGGATGATCAGGGTAGGTTTTTAAAATCAAGCTTCGTGCCCTGGTATTTCATAGGTGGTGCAACTGCCGCCGGGGCAGTTGCGGGTTTGGGCGCTTGCGCCCTCACTTTTACCCGAACCGCTGCCCATGCTATGACAAGAAGCACTCATGATCCTTTCAAATTCTTCCGAACCGCAGTGCGGGCATTTGAGCTCCACCTCATCCTCTTGTTTCATTACCAATATTTCGAAGCAATCATTACATTTCAGGCATCTGAACTCATATAAAGGCATCTATTTTCCTCTTGACCGATCAATGAATAAAGCACGCTGCCCGGGCTTTATTAAAAAGACATCTATTTTGCACCACCCGTGGCTGTAGCGTCGCTGATGTGGGTGCTCCTGACCAGGATATAATATGCTCTTCTTATCCGGATTGTCAAGATGTCGAAACCGTTCGTTTTGCTGCAAATCGGCCACCACCGGGCACAACACAGAGCGAGAAAACGATTATTCCGTTCGCAGGTGCCTGCGATCTGCAGAAAAAGGGTGACAGCAATGGTCTCTGGCCTTAATTTAAAGCAGGCCAAAACCATCCGGATCGCCACCGGACACAATCTTTAACGAAATGGATGTTTGTCGCATGACCCCGCCATCATCAACATCATATGCTGCCGCCTGGCTTAACAGCATCACCGAAGTCGATCAGGTCCAATGGGATGCCCTGGCGGAGCCCTTAGACACGCCGTTTTTAGAGTGGGAGTGGCTTCGCCAAATGGAAATATCCAAGAGCACGACCGCTGAAACCGGATGGTTGCCCCATCATTTAACGATCTGGTCTGCTGGCCGCTTGGTTGCGGCTGCACCTCTGTATATCAAGGCCCACAGCGCCGGTGAATTTGTGTTTGATCATGGCTGGGCGGATGTCGCCCGGCATTTGAAGGTATCTTACTATCCCAAGCTGGTCGGCATGAGTCCTTTTACGCCGATGATTGGCTACCGTTTCTTAATGGCACCCGGAGAGAATGAGGACCCGCTAACCCGGCAAATGGTTATTGAAATCGAGCAACTCTGTCGCCAATATGGGCTGTCCGGTTGCAGCTTTCTCTTTGTCGATCCGGAATGGCGCCAAAAGATGATCCATTACGGATTTATTAGCTGGTTGCATCAAAGCTTTTCCTGGCACAATGCCGGGTATCAATCTTTTGATGACTTTGTGAATGTATTTAATTCAAACCAGCGCCGTAATATTAAGCGGGAGCGCCGTTCACTTCAAAATCAGGGCGTTCATTTGGAAACCTTTGCAGGCCATCAAATTCCGCCGGCGCTTCTATCTGAGATTTATCCGTTTTACGAACGGACCAATGATAAATTCGGTCCCTGGGGCTGTAAATATCTTAAACGGCCATTTTTTGATGGGCTGGCGGACGGCTACCGCCACCGACTTCTTCTGGTGGCCGCTTATAAAGAGACCCAGCCGGATTCACCGGTCGGCTTATCCCTGCTGGTGCACAAGCGGGACCGTTTATACGGCAGGTATTGGGGCTGCTCAACTGAAATTAATTTTCTGCATTTTAACGCGTGTTACTACAGTCCGATCGAATGGGGAATTGCCAATGGTATCAAGCGGTTCGATCCGGGAATGGGTGGATATCATAAGATACGGCGTGGCTTCACTGCCGTCGGAAATTACAGTCTGCACCGATTCTTCGATGAGCGCCTTGAGCAGATCATGGATTCGCATATTGAAGAAATCAACCGCCTGGAACAGGAACAGATCGATGCGCTCAATGCCGAATGTCCCTTTGCCCATAAGGGCTAATTGAGCGTTTATGCTCAACTATCCCTTATGGTTTGATGCGTTCGGCCACAAATTCATGAAATTGTTCGGATATTTGCCTCTTCCAGACGCCCACGTGACCTGTTCGAACAGATACCTCAGTCCAGTTTGGCTCGATGATGCGAATCCGCACGGTCATGGGCGTTTGATCGACCCGCTTGGATCTGATGGTGGTTTGGGTGCCGTCGGTCTTCTCTTCAAGGATGGGTTGTTTGAGGTCTGCTAAAATTTGATGGCACACTGCATAGGTTTTCTCGTACGATGCCTGGTACGTGCGACTCAATTGTCCGTTAACATAAGCAAAGGTGCCGGCGCCGGCGCCGGCACCAACAAGCAAGGCAATGCATCCGGTGGCAAATACCGTGTGTGCAAGGGTTATAAGCAATAGTAGTCTTTTGAACATCTGAAGCCTCTCATCAGATTGAAATGCACATACCCTGCCTGCCGCAGGCATAGCTTCACGGATCTACGGTAACCGACAGAAGCAAGATCGTGCACCAGGCGGATGGGTAGCGGCGCTAGGGCGATCCGATACCATTCGACGACCCATATCGGTTAAGGGACGCCCTTCAATTCCGGTGGAGGAGGGGGCGCAACGAGCAACCGATTTTCTCTGTCGAGGCGAATAGTGGTTTTTCGCTGCGCTGAGAACCAGAGGCCCAGGCGGTTGCCGTCAGGGCCTAAAATCCATGCGCCCTCAGGTCTTACCAGCTGGACATAATCCATCCGGAATATCCATTTTTTTAAGGTCAAATGTGAAAAATCGACCTGTTGCCAGAGCCTTGCCCGCAGCGTATAACTGGGGTGGATTGCGATGATGGCATCCGGCACCCCCTGCAGCCCGCTATAATAATATGTGTGGTCCGACAACACCTGAGCTTTCTCAAACAGCTGGGTGACGTCCTGACTGGACTGCAGCTGCCCATAATGACGGGTGGTTGCACACGAACAAAGCAGCCCGGCAAGCCCCAGCACAATCATCATGTACGGCCATAGCCGCATTGTGCTTGTCGATATGTCTGAATTTCTTTTTTGTGCCTGCCCGATGTCAAATAACATGC
Source organism: Desulfobacterales bacterium (assembly GCA_050123735.1). Taxonomy (GTDB): domain Bacteria; phylum Desulfobacterota; class Desulfobacteria; order Desulfobacterales; family JAHEIW01; genus JAHEIW01. The sequence goes on from JASFGN010000414.1 coordinate 3,617, forward strand.
GGTAATTTCCTAAAGCGTATCGAACTTCTGCAGCTCGGTTTAAGGGACACCAAATGAATTCTGATTTAGAGTAGCATTTTCGCCGTTCGTGTCAAGAGACAACTGAAATCGATCTGGATCCCCGCCAGCGCCTTTGATTGTAACCGTTGCAGGCGGAATATGTTGACACCCGGCTGGCAACCGGTTAACTTTGAAAAATTGGACCCAGAAGAATGAATTTATTTTAAATCTGATAGGGCAGACAAAATGTTAAATAATCTCAAACCCAAATTGACGACCTTTGGCAAATGGACCATCATTGTGCTGCTGGCCTTTATTTTGATTTGGCCGCTGACGGTTGGAATTTACTGGGGCGTTTATAAAGCCTTTACCGCCGTAGATGCCACCCGGTTTCCCTGGTTAAGCTCAAAAATTCATTCCGTTCTCAATCATGTTAAACCGGATTCAG
>JASFGN010000415.1:0-4056 GCA_050123735.1 Desulfobacterales bacterium
CAAACCTTCGAGCGAGCCGAATCATCCATGTCAAAAATCGTTGACCTTCATGATTATCGAACCAAAGCCATCGAGCAGAGAGCCTTCGGCCTGTGGCAGAAACGCTTTGGCGAAGTTTACGACGCGAAAACCCGCCTGTCGGATTTATCGGATAAAACGCTCTTTTTTCTGGCGCAGCCCGGGGAAGACAGCTCGGTTGCCTATTATGAAATGATCATGGGTGTCCTGGATTTGGGTCCGGCCACCAAGTTTAACTACCTGCCGACCGAACAACAGATGCAGGTTGTCGATATCCATCTGTTTTTAGCAGACCACATGCGCTTTGAAATGATGTATCGTCTGGAATGGCTCGCCGCCCATGACTGTCAAAACTGCAGCCTCATCGCCCTGGTCCAGAACCACAGGCAGATGCGCGACCAGTGCAAAGCAAATCCACCGGGGCTGTCCGCCTCCCATCCGGGCCACACGACCTATCAGAAGCTGATCCCCCGGGAAAAAGAAGTGTTCATTCGCCAATTGTTACGGGAAGCATTGGAAAAATTCGAGGAGCGCCTGGAATCCTGATTACCGGTAAGCGAATTTTAGCAACTCGCTCAACTTAAAGGGGGGTGCCACAACCCAATAGAAAAAAACCACGAAGCGCACGAAAAACGCAAAGAATATAAAGAAAGGTGAAATAAATCGCCTTGAAAAGCACTAGTACGTAGATTGGGCAGCTATTTATTCATATACCTCTATTCCCTCAATCGTTCCTCCGCCGAATTCCGCCATGGTTTCAGCCGCAATCGTCAAGCCGTCCGTTAAGTGCTGGCTTTCAATGCCGGGAACCGCATAGGCATAAAAAAGGACCCGGGTCGTATCTTTGTGCGCGCGGGTTTTTTCATCTGCCCCCTGGCACAGGACGCATACGATTTCGCTTTCGTCCCGCAACACGATTTCATCGGGTTTACAGACAAACTCGCGTCCGCCCATGCCGGCGCAGACCTCGCCGGCATCGGCAACATCCAGCGTGAGGCTGCCGTCAAAGCGCTCAAAATCGGTGACGGCCACCAGAATTCCGGCACACATTTCAGCCATGAAATGCGCATCCACAATCAAATCATAACGCGGAAACCCGCTGTGAATCGTCCGCTTTAGATGCTGGGTTAAAGGGCACTCAAATCCGAAGTGTTGGAAAAAGCCAGCATACGTTTCAATGCGTGCTGTAATCTCCGCCAGGGTCTGCCGCTTTCTCATCTTGCGCAGTAGTTTGCGCTTGTGCTGATCAAAACCGGCCGGATTTTCATGATTCCGGCACCCGCTGATCAGGGTCAGCCCGAAACCGACGCCCGGGTAGCCGGCCCGGTATCTTTTTGACACGAAAAATTCTGGAAGCATGGACAACCTCATAAGGTCAGGCGTTGATTTTGCGCCGGAACCTTAATGCTGAAAGCCTCTTAAAACTGATACGTCCCTAAACCTCAACTTGTACTCATACGCCTGGAAATGCGCTGCTGCAAGAATCCGACCAGCACAAGAATGATAATGGCCAGTAAAAACAATAAGGTGGAGATGGCCGGCAGCATCGGTTCAATTTCGTAACGAATGACATCCCACATCTTCTTCGGGAGCGTCACCGCCGTTGTTCCACAAATAAACAATGCAATGACAACCTCATCAAAAGCAATCATAAAGGCGAAGATGGCACCGGTGAAGATCCCGGGTCTGATGATCGGAAATGTAACCTTGGTAAAGGTTTGGAATCGGCTGGCTCCTAAAATCCGGGCGGCATTTTCCAAACTGCGATCAAAGCCGCGCAAGGTGGCAGAAATCGGCAGAACCGAAAAGGGCAACGTCAGGGGTGTGTAAGCCAGCACAAGGCCGAGTTTGGTTCCCAGCAAACCCAATTTGGCCAGGCTGATGTAAAATGCCAGCGCCATGACGATGATGGGCACAATCATCGGTGAAACAATAAAGGCATTGATGAAGCCTTTGCCTTTAAACTTGCCCCAGACCAATCCCAGGGAAGCCAGCACACCCAGAAACGTCGACAACAGCGCCGTCATGGCCGAAACCTGCAATGAATTCAAGACTGCGCTCTGCCAGGCCGGATGGTTAAAAAATTTGCGATATTGATCCAGACCGATTTTGCTGGGCGGAAACTCGATAATCTCGGCCGAGCCTAAAGACATGGGGATCAACAGCAGTACCGGCGCAATCAAGAACAATATCGCCGATCCAGAAACCACCCACAGCGGCCAGCCGATGTGCAACGGATCAAAACGCGCGGCTCTTTTGCGCGCTGCTCTGCTCATTTCTTGACCCCTCCCCAGAGGCGTTCCAATCCCAGATAGCGGTTATAAACAGAGAAAACGATCAATGTCGCTATCAGCAGAATAACCGACATGGCCGACGCAAAAGGCCAGTTTAACAGATCGACAATCTGAATCTGAATCAAGTTGGAAAGCATCTGTTCTTTGCGACCCCCGAGCAGCGCCGGTGTAATGAAAAAGCCAAGCGCCATAATAAAGACCAGCAGAGCGCCGGCACCGATACCGGGCAGGCTGAGGGGAAAAGAAACCCGCCAGAAGGTCTGCCAGCGGCTGGCCCCTAAATTTTGGGCGGCCTTCTCAAGGTTCAGGTCAACACCCATCATGACGCTGTAAATCGGAAACACGATATAGGGCACGAAAATATGTGTCATACCGACCATGACGCCAAATTTATTGTGCAGGATCTTTAAAGGGCTGTCAATCAGGCCGAGGGTGCTGAGCACGATATTAATGACGCCGTTGCGCTGCAGCACGATAATCCAGGAGTAATTGCGCACCAAAAGACTGATCATGAAGGAAAGCGTGATGGCCAGCAAAAAGAAATTACGAATTCCGGGCTTCGCCCGGCGCAGAACATAGGCAATCGGATATCCGACCATCAAGGCTGATAGCGTGGATAGGATGCTGATTTGGAATGTGATCCATAAAACACGCGAATATAATGGTGTTTTGAAAAAGTAGATATAGTGCTTCAGGTCAAAATCGGGACTGAAGATGCTTTTTAGCAGAACGCTCGAAATGGGCAAAGCAAACAATAGGATAAGGGCCAGCAGGGCGGGCACCACCAGCAGAAACTGACGGAAACCCCTGTAGTGCCAGAAACTGATCGAAGAACTTTTATCCAACACAACGCTCCCGGATACAGCTGTTGACTTTTTCAGGAATTCACAATCGGCAGTCCGCGGCGGTGTCTTGCCGCATCGCAAAACACCGCCGCCTAAGGACATGCGTCAGGGTTCAAAACCCCGCTCAAGAAATGAGCCAGGTCTTCCACTTTTCGGTAATCGGTGCCAGATTCGGCCCCCAGTAATCCGCATCATGCGCAAACTGTTTTTTGAGGTTATCGGCATAAGACGGTAATTCCTTGGCCCGATCCGGCGTAATATATTTGAAGGCGTTTAGATTGGTGGGGCCATAAGCAATCCACTTCTCCATCTGCTCACCCTGGCGCTCAGCCGACAGCGCAAAGTCGATGAACTTCATGGCCAGATCCCTGTTGGGATTGCCCCGCGGGATGCACCACCAGTCCAGATCGAGACAGCCGCCTTCCCAGACGATTTCCAAAGGCACGCCTTTTTTCTGGGCAACGTTAACCCGTCCATTCCAGGCTGAGGAGTAGTGCGCTTCGGCACTCGTCAACAGTTGAATCTGCTGGGCACCGTTTTGCCACCAGACCGTGATGTGCTCTTTGATCTGGTCCATTTTCTTGAAGGCGCGGTCCACGTCTATGGGATAGATCTGATCCATGGGTACGCCGTCGGCCAGTAAGGCGAACTCCAAATTAAACGGAGCCTGGTCCTGGAGGGCCCGCGGGCCCGGAAAGTTTTTCACATCCCAGAAGTCGGCCCAGCTGGCGGCGGGCTTTTTGTCGCCAAGCGCTTTTTTGTTATAAGCCAAGGAGGTGGTCCAGAAAATGTTACCAACGGCCGCTTTGCGGATGGCCTTTTTGTCGATGCCCTCTAGATTAACCATATTGGTGTCGATGGGCTCCAGTAAATTTTCGAGCTCACCGCGCGCAACATGC
>JASFGN010000416.1:0-4050 GCA_050123735.1 Desulfobacterales bacterium
CTTGGATTTTTTCAGTGAGCACCGGCACGAAATCAAGAAGGTCATCGACAACCCCGACGTCTGCGACCTGAAAGATGGGTGCTTTGGGATTTTTATTGACCGCAACAATGTAGGGATTGCCCTTGATTCCACCCAGGTGCTGAAAAGAACCGCTGATACCCAGCGCCAGGTAAACTTTGGGCTTAACCGTCTGGCCCGATGTCCCGACCTGACGCGCCTTTTCAAGCCATTTAGCGTCAACGATCGGCCGGGAGCAGGATACCACGCCGCCCACCGCTTTGGCCAGCTCTTCGGCAATTTCGATATTATCCTGATCTTCGATGCCGCGGCCGATTGAAACCAGAATGTCTTCTTTGGTAATGTCCACATCTCCGGCCTCGGCCTCGACAACCTCCAAAAACTGCCGGCCAACGGATAGATCGCCGATTTCAGTTGATTTATCAACCACCTGACCACCGGCCGATTTGCTTTCATCCGGCGGAAATACGCCCGGGCGAACATTGATAACGGCACCGGCGGAAATATCCGCTGTCAAATGCGTGCTGACCTGACCGCTGTACTCCTGACGAATCACTTTAAGGGTGCTGCCGTCCATTCCCTCAAATCCGGCGGCATCGGAAACAAACACCGAATCCAGTTTGACCGCAAGGCCCGGCGAAAGATCCATTCCAAAGGTATCATGCGGCACGAGAATGACCGCATCCGTCGGCAATACAGCCAGCAGCAGTTTTCGAATGGCTTCAGCATTCGGATAGGCCAGCGCTTCATGATCGAATTTCCACACCTCCGCAAAAGAGGCGGACAGATCATTGCAGACCGCATCCAGCTCAGCACCGGAACCGGTTACAATCGCAATGGGTGACGCGTCCGGAACAATATTCCGGGCGGCTGAAACAAGTTCTAAAGCCGTATCATCGGCAACACCATTTTTATGCACGATATATGCGAAAACCTGCGCGGCCATTATTTTATTCCTCCTTTGGCTTTTAATAGGTCAATCAACTTTGCGGCAATCTCCTCACTGCTGCCTTCAAGAATTTCAGCGCCATCACCAAGCTCCGGAACGAAATAATCGACCCGTTTGACTGCAGCGCCGGATTCACCCACACTGGAAACGTCAATGCCCAGATCAGAGGCTCCCCAGACCGGGATGTCCACCGAGGCGACCTTGCGGATACCGCGAATCCCGACATATCGCGGCTCATTGATTCCGGTCTGAATGGACAATACGCAGGGTAGCGCAATTTCGTTCATTTCCTGATTGCCGCCTTCAATTTCCCGGCCGACTTTCAGCTGGCTGTCGTTGACAACTTCGATAAAATTGACAACCGAGGCAAAGGGGACATCCATCATGGCTGCCAGCATGCCGCCGATCTGGCCGGCACCATCATCGGCCTGTGCACCGGTCAGGATCAGGTCATAATTTCCCTTTTCGACCACCGACTTCAAAATAGTGGCAATACCTTTTCCGTCCGATCCCTCAAAGCCATCATCGGAGACCAGGATCCCGTTGTTAGCACCCATCGCCATCTCTCGGCGGACGACTTCTTCGGAATCCTCGTCCCCAAAAGACACGACGGTAACGGCACCACCCACTTTATCGACGATCTGGATCGCTTCTTCAACCGCATAGTTGTCCCACTCGTTGACTGAATAGACCAGATCATCGCGCTCGATGTCCGAACCGTCCCGGTTGACTTCGATTTCATTTTCCGCAGTGTCCGGAACCCTTTTGACACAAACCAAGATTTCCATACTATTCCTCCGGAATGTCGTTATTCGTTAATCGTTATTGGTTATTCGTTATTACTTCTGACATCAAACCTGTAAGCTACCAGCTACGAGCTATTTGAGCTATTTGACCGGCCGCTGACTTCTGACCTCTGACCTCTGTCCTCTGTAATAATGTGCTGCGTAATAAGTTCCGTAAGGTCCAGTGCTTCCATCTGCCCTTCCAGGCCGCTGACCTTGATGGCGTCTTCTATATTCACCAGGCAAAACGGACAGGCCGTCACAATGACATTGGCTCCTGACGTTTGAGCCATTTGCACCCGCAGCACGCCCATACGCTGTTCTTCCTCGGGTTCATAAAATAGCATCAGCCCGCCGCCGCCGCAGCAAAAGGACCGATCCCGGCAGTTGCCGGTCATTTCAATTCGGTTGATTCCCGGAATCGAATCGATGGCATCCCGCGGGGCATCATAGACATTGTTGTGCCGGCCTAAATAGCAGGCATCATGGTAGGCATAGACCTTGGCGGGATCTTCAACGGATTTGAGCTGAATCCGACCGGATCGAACCTGGCGCACAATCGTCTGGCTGATGTGTTCCACCGGCGGCAGCCCGCTGTAGTCCTTCTTCAGGGCATTGAATGCATGCGGATCAGCGGTCACAATGCGTTGTACGCCTGAATTCAGGATGGCTTCCGTATTTTGATCCCGTAAGTCCTGATACAACATCTCTTCACCAAAGCGCCTGGCTTCGTGGCCGCTGTCTTTTTCAGTTTTGCCGAGAATGCCGAAATCAATTTCGGCCGCATTCAGAATCTGTGCGGTGCAGCGAGCGATTTCCTGCATGCGGTCGTCAAAGGACGTAATGCTGTCAACAAAATAAAGGGTTTCGGCCACAGCACCCTTTTCAAGGATTTTGACCCTGTTTCCGTCGGCAAGCGCCGTGGTCCAGTCTGCGCGCTTTCTTTCCATCTTGCCCCAGGGATTGCCGCGTTTTTCGAGTGCGCTCAACGGCTTTTGCAGGGACTGGGGTACCAGGCCGTCATCGACCATACCCCGACGCAAATCCACCATCTTGTCGATATATTCAATCCCCAGAGGACATTCCTGTTCACAGGCCCCGCAGGTGGTGCATGACCAGATTTCATCCTCATCATATAGATCGCCCATAAGTGGTTTGGCCTCAGCGCCGTTGCCACCGATCAGTGGATAATGCTTGAAGGCATAATCGCGCCCCTTAATGGAAATAAAGCGCGGTGAGAGCGGCCGTCCGACGGCATTGGCCGGGCAGCGATCGGAGCAGCGGCCGCAATCGGCGCAGGAATAAAAATCGAGCATGTGTTTCCAGGTAAAATCTTCAAAGACCTTGACGCCAAAGGAATCCAGATCATCCAGCCGCTCATCGGGGATTCCGTAACGCACCGGCTTGACATTGCCCTTTTCAACCCGCATGAAAAACACGTTGAAAATAGAGGTGATCACATGAAAATGTTTGCCCAGCGGCAAAAAACACAGAAAAAAGAAAAAGGTCAGGTCATGAATAAAATAGCTGATTAGATGCGTATGTTGCAGTGAGGATTGAGAAGCTCCGCTGAGCATATGGCTAAAGAACCAGGCAAGACTCAGGGGCGCCGGAAATTCGGCATGCAGCCCCTTTTGCGTCCCAGCAGCCACGAGGCTGGCTTCAAATAGACTTTCGGTGAGTATCAGCGTTGAAATCAAACCCAGGACAAAAATGGCCTCAGCGGTATGATCTTTTCCGTAACGGGGCGGCACCGCATAGCGTGCGGGCTTAAAAATGCCCCTGCGCACGGCAGCGATCACACAGGCGATTAAAACCCAGGTGGCGGCATAATCTTTTAAGACATTGTAAAACTGGCCGAAATTCCCGCTGAATCCCGGTAAAACAAAATTTTCTGAAAAACCCAGTATGACCAGCTGAGTGGAACGGGCGCCTAAAATAATGAAACCGGCAAAAATCAAAATATGGATTATTCCGGCCAGCAGATAGCGCGGCTGACGCCATTGAGCCAACCAGATTTTGATTGTCAGGCCAATCCGGGTCCAAATGCAGCAAAACCGCTCATCGGGCGCCGCTTTGACCAGCGGCTGGATCCGGCGAAACATAATGTAGGCAAAAATGGCAACACCGACAACCGGAATGAGGATGGAAAAAATTTTCGTCGGAATGCCGGCTACGGTCGCAGCAGCCGGCGAAATCAAGACAGATTCCATTATTTCAGTTTTCCCCTTTTTTGCATCTTATGAAATCTCGGCTACTTATATGTGACAGGTGCGGATGACCGCGTTTAAACCAAAG
>JASFGN010000417.1:0-4035 GCA_050123735.1 Desulfobacterales bacterium
CCAATATCAGGCAGGTGATCAAGACACCATTTGCGATATCCTTTAACATGTCTCTGGTTCACCCCAGAAGTTTAAGGCATATCTTACCCCAATCCAAATTGATCGGATCAATGCAAGTCAATGGATCCAACATAGGGCAGCAGCGCAATTGTTCGGGCGCGCTTGATGGCATGCGTCAATGACCGCTGATGTTTGGCACAACAACCTGATATGCGCCTTGGAATAATTTTGCCACGCTCGGTGATAAAATGCTTGAGCGATTTGGGATCCTTGTAATTGATGACCAGACTTTTATCGGCACAAAAACGGCATACTTTGCGCCGGTGATAGATGCGTTTTTTTCTCTTCGGCCTTCGCCCGGTTCTGCTGTTATTGGCAACCATCTTATTTGATCTCCTCTTTGGTTTCGCTTGCTGCGGCTTCACCTTCATCCACCTGGGGTTCAAGCTTCTGCGCTGGATCCGCTTCCTCTGGTTTGTCGGGTGTGTGTGTCGGGCCTTCAGCCGGTTCAGGCGGTTCTTCAGGTGCCTTTGTTTCGTCCGTTTCAGCTGTTTCTGAGGGGACCTGAGTGTCGGTGGGAGGGCTTACTTCCGGTGGCGCCTCAACTGTTTTCTGGTAGTTGGCAATTTCTTCTTTGACTTGTTCAATATCAGCGGACTTGTCAAGCAATACGGTCATGTATTTTAACACGCGGTCATCGATGCGAAAAAACCGCTCGATTTCGTCTACGATCGCTGCAGTCCCGCAGAAGTCAAAGCGGGTGTAATAACCCCGTGGCTTCTTTTTGATTTCGTAGGCAAGTTTTCGGGTACCCCATTCATCTGTCAGCGCCAGATACCCGTTTTCCTGGGTGATTACATCCTGAACCCTTTGGACGACCGGCTGGCGCTGCTCATCGGATAGGTCGGGGTCCATAATGACAATGGTTTCGTATCGTCGCATAAAACCTCCTTATGGCTAATAAAGCCCTGGTTGATTCCAGAGCAAGGATGTGACGCCGTTGTTTAGCAGTTAAATCGAGATTACTAACATTAATAAAAATAAAGTGTCAAGACGAATTTCAGCCAAATTTTAACTTTTTTGAAAAAGCCAACTTTAAGCTTGCCAGCAGGCTTTTGCCTGTATTATTCATATATCCAACGCCAAGGCCACTGTTTGGAAGATGAAACCATGATTGATGAAGCAACCTTACAGCATTTCATATTGGGTATGGTGATGGCGCTGTCATACCCAACCTTCAAACGGTTTAAATATCCTTATTTAGCTTTGATCTTCATTCATCCGTTTCTTATCGAAGGAGTTCAGTTTTTCATGCCGTCCCGTACACCGGATGCAGCAGACGTGCTGTTTGGACTGGTGGGGACGCTGCTGGGTTTCTGCCTTATCTAAAAAAAGCTTTCAGGCTTAATTCCTGAAAGCTTTTTTTAATGTGGTGGGCCACATAGGAATCGAACCTATAACCTACTGATTAAGAGTCAGGTGCTCTGCCTAGTTGAGCTAGTGGCCCGTGATAGCTGTTTGTTGTGATCGGGGAATTTTGGTAACAAGTTCACCGCCGGATGTCAATTTTTTTTTACAGATCAGGAACAAAACCCTCTTCATCGTGATTTGACAATATCATTTAAATAACCATTAACAATTAACAAAAGGCCGCGCTAAGCGGCCTTTTACCTGCGCCAGGGGGGACGCTCCCTTTTTCTTTTCTGTTTTTTACGGCGCTCCTTTTTGCCTTTCCAAACCGTATTTTTTTTTAAGGCTTTTGCCGTGCTGCCGTTCAAACCGGCAACCCTGTCCAGATTGACCTCGAAACTGCCGCTCATCTTTGGCGTTGCCTCTTTAGCAGGCTGGGCGTGTTTTTGAGCCACGGGCTTTTCTTTGGGCAATGGCGGGCCAACAAAACAGCCCGTCGGTATGGATGGCGCCAGAAACAGCAATTCTCCGATTTGCTGAAATAAAACGCCCTGCTCAACAGAGGCCTGCACATGAACACTGAGCACGACCGGCTGTGAGTCGCTCCGTTTTCCGATTCGTTTTGCCAGATCCGGGCTGGCGGATAAGACCACCTGTTGATATCCACTGGGGAAAATGCCCTTCTGGGCCACAAATGGATAGGCTTTTTTACGGACACAGGTGTATAAAAGCTTGGGCAGTCGCGGCGAGACATTGGGCCGAGGCAAATGCTCACGCCGTTTTGCGCGAATGCGGTTGTCTGAAATTTCGAACGGGGGATCTGGAATGCTATACTGAATTTCGTCTAAATGAAATCGGCGCACATGTTTCCAGCCCTTTTCTTCGTTGAGGGCTTTTAGCAGTTGCTTTATTTTAACGTACCCTTGCTTGTCGAGAACCAGCCCGAACTCATCGGGTCGGCGCTCTAAGATGTAAGCAAGATATTTTGCGAGTTGCCGGGGTGTCTTTGTTTTTACCATATGCATTCTTGACCTGTATGGTTCTATCTGATATTTTTCATAACCATCAGAAATGTCAACTTTTTTGTTAGCCACTACCGTAAGGACCGAATCATGCGGTCATCGGACGCCGCTGGCTGGACTGGGATGTAAGCCCTGGCATCAAGCAACGGTCACGGCAAAGCGTGATGTGTTTTAGCGACTGAAAGGATACCCTTCGAATGAATCTGTCCAACTCTAAAAAATTGTATGAGCGTGCGGTAAAGCTAATTCCCGGAGGGGTTAACAGCCCCGTGCGGGCCTGTCAATCGGTCGGCGCAGATCCGCTTTTCATCGATCGGGCTGAGGGCTGTCTGATTGTTGATGCTGATGGGAATCGCTATATTGATTATGTTGGCTCATGGGGGCCGATGATTTTAGGGCACCGCCACCCGGCGGTGATTGAGGCGATTACCACCGTATTGGAACGTGGAACGAGCTTCGGGGCGCCAATTGATCTTGAAGTGCAGCTTGCCCAGATGGTGATTGATGCCGTTCCTTCGGTAGAAATTGTGCGCATGGTCAATTCGGGCACCGAGGCAAGCATGAGCGCCGTGCGACTGGCAAGGGGAATTACACAACGGGAAATGATTATAAAGTTTGATGGGTGCTACCACGGACATGCCGATACCCTGCTGGTTGCAGCAGGCTCGGGTGTCGCAACTCTTGGAATTCCTGGTAGCCCGGGAATACCCGAATCCATCGCCCAGCATACGCTGTCACTTCCTTATAATGATGTGGATGCGCTCACGCAGGTGATGGCGGAAAATGGCGATTCGGTCGCCGCTATCATTGTCGAGCCGGTGGCGGGCAACATGGGATTGGTGGCACCGCATAAAGGCTTTTTAGATGCTCTTAGGCAGACATGTGATCACTGCGGGTCCATCCTGATTTTTGATGAAGTCATGACGGGTTTTCGCGTGGCCCACGGTGGGGCGCAAGCCCTGTATGGCGTTTATCCGGATCTGACCTGTTTTGGAAAAATCATCGGCGGAGGACTGCCGGTGGGTGCTTACGGTGGGAGGCATGATTTGATGTCCCAGGTAGCACCACAGGGCTCCGTCTATCAGGCTGGAACCCTGTCCGGCAATCCTGTCGCCATGGCAGCCGGTATCGCAACGCTTGAACAGATTCAAAAAGCCGGGTTTTACGAGGCCCTGGATCAGAAAGCAGAACAGCTACTGTCCGGAATTGAAAAAGTTGCCCGAAAAGCGGCTATTCCGGTGCAGACCCAGCGGGTTGGCTCTATGCTGGGATTCTTTTTTAATGACCGGCCGGTTAACAATTTTGATGATGCCAAAACCAGTGACTTAGAAAAATTCTCTGCATTTTATAATGGGATGCGCCGGGAGGGGATTTACATCGCACCGTCGCAGTTTGAAGCATTGTTTGTTTCCGCTGCGCATGAAACCGAGCACATTGAAGCGACCCTCGATGCGGCCGAGCGCGTCATGACCGGGCTCAACGGATAGCAACCCATGGACCTGACAATGGTCGCCTGGTTCGCCGCCGTTGAATCTGACGCTACCTAAATTGAATGATGAAATGATGGCCAAGGAGAGCGTATAAATGGAAGATTTCAGTTCCC
>JASFGN010000418.1:0-4034 GCA_050123735.1 Desulfobacterales bacterium
TCCAGCGCTTATGGATCAGCTTATCCAAGATGCGCATGAAGATCGTTTTCCTAAACTGCACTCACTTATCGTAGTCAAGGATAGCAGAATCGTAGTTGAAGAGTATTTCGGCGAGTTTGATGCAAAGACAAAGCATTACACGGCATCGGTTACGAAGAGCGTAGGATCAATGCTCGTCGGAATCGCGATAGACCAAGGCCTTTTCCCGGGGCTGGACGACGGGGTTCTTGATATGAGGCTCTCCGAGCTCTTTCCCGAATATCAAGAGATCCTAGCTGCAGATCAACGGAAAGCGGACATTCGGTTCCGTCATATCCTTTCCATGAGTGCAGGGTTCGAATGGGACGAGCACACGTATCCATATGATGATCAAAGAAATGACTGGACGCGGAGGTCAGTGGAACGGCGAGTCCATCGTGTCGAAGGACTGGGTTAAAGAGTCCACGCGAGAACATATAATCAACATCGATTCACCCAACTACGGCTTTCAGTGGTGGTGCGGTGAATTTTATTATTGTGACCGTTCGGTTTATCTGTATATGGCTTCGGGACACGGCGGTCAGAAGATTTTCGTTGTCCCTGATTTCAACCTTGTTGTCGTTACCACGCATCAGGTCTTCGATAACCCAGCTGGCGAGATGCACAACACCGCTATCATGTCACGGTATATCCTGCCCGCATCGGCTCCGTGCAAGCAGCGTGAGGTGCCGGTCAAAGTGGATATCGAGACACTTTCACGTTATGTGGGAGCCTACGCATCATCCAATGACCAGTTTAAGATCGACATCCATAATGGAAGACTTATGGTAACTGCAAAAAACACAGAATCCATGTATCTCGTTCCGATTAGTAGAGCCCGCTTTCGTGGTACAGTTCAGGATCTGATCGATATCGAGTTCGTTTTCGACATCACTGGCGATGGTAAAGTACAGGGAGGATGGGCCTCGTACGCCTTCGCTAAGGATTCGTTTGTTCGTGTTTTAAACAGCTCAAAGTAACCTTGGATGGCAGAGGGTCTGCTTCGGCTTCTTGCTTCAAAGCGGCAGGTAAGATTGGACGGTAGCATTTCATATATCCAATTAATTGCCACTAAGTCTCAATTACGGATATCTAAATAGTATCTGCCATAAAATGAGAGTCTCAAAAATGCTGATAGTGTAAACGTACCTGTTTTTCAGGATTACCTGAGACCTTGTGATAGGCTGATGTCAGTCGAAGTCTTGACTCACATTTCGATTCTATCAAATCAAGTACAGATCATTGCAGATAAGGTTTGTAATCCGTGTACCCCTCAGCGCCCGGTGAGTACCACAGGGACATATCGTCATAAGGCGCAAGGGGCCAATTATTCCTCAAACGCTCGGGCAAGTCGGGATTGGTGATGAAAGGACGGCCAAAGGCGGCCATGTCCGCATGACCTGCTTTGAGTCTCTCTTCTGCGGTTTCCCTGGTATAGCCGCAATTGCCCATGATTATTCCGTCGTATTCGGCCCGAAATTCAGCCAGTGTCATCGGTTCACCCTGTTCATGAAAGCCGAAGGCGAGCCCATCCATAATGTGAACGTATGCAAGATTCAATTTGTTGAGTTCTTTTATGGTGTATAGAAATGTTTCTCGAAAATCGGGGCTGCCCATATCATTAAAGACGCCATTGGGAGAGAGTCGGACACCCACCCGTTTTGACGGCCATACTTCCAGAACGGCCGCCATCACTTCTTTTAAAAAACGATATTTATTCTGTAAGCTGCCGCCGTAATGATCCGACCTTAAATTCGTTTTTGAATCCAGAAATTGATTGATCAAATAGCCGTTGGCACTGTGCACTTCGACACCGCTAAAGCCGGCTTCTTTAGCATTTGCCGCTGCGGTACGATAATCGTTGACGGTGGCCTTGATGTCATCGACCGTCATGGCGCGCGGGGTTTCATAGTCTTTTTTCCCAAGCGGCGTGCGAATCCCGTCACCGTTAAGTTTCACCGCCGAGGCTGAAACCGGAAGGGCGCCATTGTGAAAATCGCTGTGCGACGCCCGGCCACAATGCCATAACTGCAGAAAGATGGGCGTGCCGGTGGGCTTCAGCCTTTGGGTGACGATTTGCCAGCCCGCGACCATTCGATCGGTGTAGATGCCGGGTGAGCCTACCCAGCCGTTGCCCTGGGCAGAAACAACTGTCGCCTCGGTAATGATCAGACCGGCTGAAGCACGCTGGAAATAGTATTCGGCCATCAGCTCATTCGCAATGCGCTCTGCGCCGGCGCGCCCTCTGGTCATGGGTGCCAGAACGATTCTGTTCTTGAGTTCAAAGTCCCCCATCTGAAGTGGTTCAAACAGTTTATGTGCCACCATAAAGATCTCCTGCTGTCAGATTTATTGTTAAAAAGTGAAGCTCTAACAATAAGCATCATTTGACTTTTGTCTGCTGTTAAAACGAAATTTCATGTTGAAATTATGGGCGTTATTGCTATTATATACAATTCATTTCGACGATTTTTAGATTCGGCAGTGGATATTGATTTATAGATTAAGGCAAATTTGAATTAAAGGAGGAAGTTATGGCTCGTAAACCAGTTACTGTTAAGTTTCTATCGCAAAAAAAAGGATCTGAGGAAGCCTATTTTGAAGAAAAAGATAAGCAAAAGCTCAGAAAATTAAGAGAAAAGGCAGCTGAAGAAGCAAACAAAAATTATGCCAATGAACACAAGTATCATTGTTTCCGGTGTGGCACACAGAGCTTGGCTGAAATTGACGAGGGCAAAGTCAAAATTGACATATGCGTCAATGAAAACTGCGGCGCAATACATTTGGATCCAGGAGAACTGAAGGAAATTCTTAAAGATCAAAATGCGCTTTCAGCAGCAAAAAAAGCCTTCCTATCTGTATTCAAATAATAACAATTGTAATATCTAAAATATTGCAGGTTATTACGAACAGAAACGGGGCGTTATACGCCTGAGGGAAAAGGGTGAATCCGAGCATCTTGATTTGCCCTTTTTATTTCCGTAAAGACGCATTACTGCGAATTTTCGTCGCATCCGCTACAATTTGAAGTTGCATATTTTTTAACGCAACACCCTCTTTATCTACTCCTGATGAATGCCGATTCTGCGCACAACTCTCATAGAACATTGATATTATTTATAATTTTTAACTTTATTTGCATTCAAAATGAGACTGTGATAGACTTTGTACAGGAATAATTATAACAAATTCGATAGCCTACGCCAGATTTCAAGCCTGCCCGTCTGATTCCTTGTTCGGCAGATTTGAACAACCACCGATCCTGAAAAATCGGTTATTGAGCAGACAGATAAGGACATCTGTGTTTATTCGCGGCCTGAGAACAAAAATCGCCCTCAATCTTGCCATCCTCTTTCTGGTGGCCATGCTGTTAATCAACATTGTCGCGATGATGACCGCCAAGCGGGACATCATCCGCAAAGAGGTTTCCAGGGGCCACTTTCTGGTCTCCACGCTCACGGCTGATCTGCTGGATATTTTGGATTTGGGCACAACATCAGGGCCCCGGAATTCACGGGTACAGGCATTTGGTCTGTTAGCCGAGGCCGGTGTTTCCGGTGCCATGGTTGTTGGTAAAAATAAGGAGCGGGTGGCTTACGGCAAAATCTCAACGGCATTGCAAAACGAACTACTGAAGCATTGCCGCAGCGTCATGCAATCCCAGGAGCGCGCCACCCATTTTTTTGGAACCACCTGGGGTGTGTTCTGGAAGCACCACCGCGATCTCATTATTTCATCGCCGTTACGCCAAAACGGACGGATTGTTGCCGGCGCCAGTATTGTCCTGCCGCTTGAGGGGATTTATGCCGCTCTGCGGCAATCTCAGAAAATGCTGTTTGTTTATTTGTTTTTAAATACCATTATACTGACCTTTATCGGTATTTATCGCCTCTCAAAGGTTTATTTTCTGCCGTTAGCCAGATTGGCGCGCCGGGCCGAAGACTATCAAGAAGATGATGATATGCTTTTTTCGGTGCGCAAAGAAGATAATGAGTTGCACACGTTATCGGCTTCCT
>JASFGN010000419.1:0-4032 GCA_050123735.1 Desulfobacterales bacterium
ATCACACTGCAGACAAAACTTGCACGCCGGATCATTCGAAAAGCGCTCTTCACGTCGAGTGATATGATCACCGTGGCCGGTGTCGACACCGCCTATCGCCAGAACAGGGCCTGTGCAGCGGTCGTGATATTCGGCCTTGAGAATCTGAAAATAATAGAAGAAGTGGTGGCCGTGCGCCCCGCCCGGTTTCCCTACATTCCCGGCCTGCTTTCCTTTCGCGAAGGCCCGGTGATTCTGGAAGCGCTAAACCGTTTGAAAACAGCACCGCATGTCCTGATGGTCGACGGTCAGGGAATCGCCCACCCCCGCCGCTTCGGACTGGCCAGTCATCTCGGACTGCTCACCGGCATCCCGGCCATCGGCTGCGCCAAGACACGGTTGATCGGAGATTACCAGGAGCCGCAAAGCACCAGAGGCAGTATTGCCGACCTGACGGATGCAGGCGAAACCATCGGCGCGGTGGTGCGCACCCGCACCGGCGTCAAACCGGTATTCGTGTCCATCGGCCATCGCATGAATTTGGATGCCTGCATCCGGATCGTTTTAAAATCCTGCCGGGGCTACCGCCTGCCCGAGCCCCTGCGCCGCGCCGATCACCTTTCGAGAAAAAAAATATAACCACAAAGTCACGAAGGGCACAAAGGACACTAAAATAAATTTGATTTTATGACATCTTCCTCTGTGATCTTTGTGCCCCACGCCCGCCATCGCGAGCCGCTCAGGCGAGGCGGGCGGGTTCGTGGTTAAGAAAATATCACTTATTCATCAGGTCTTCTATCTCTTCGGCCTCTCGTGGGATGGTCTTGGTTAAATCAACCGGACCTTTTGAGGTGATGAGGATGTCATTTTCGATGCGGACCCCGATGGCCTCATCCCGGATGTAGATTCCGGGCTCGCATGTAAACACCATGCCGGACACAAACTTACGGTGGCGATCGCCGTAATCATGCACATCCAGCCCCAGATGATGGGAGGTGCCGTGGGGGAAAAATTTTTTATACAGCGGTTCATCCTCGGATTGCTTTTTAATGTCTGCCTTTTTGAGCACACCCAGACGAACCAGCTCGGCTTGCATTCGTTTGGCGACCGCATCCTGATATTTTTCGAGCGTATTTCCCGGTTTGAGCATCTGGATGGCCGCTTTTTGAATCCTCAGCACTGCATTGTAGACTTCTTTTTGCCTTTTGGAAAACTTCCCGTTTACCGGGAGCGTACGGGTGACATCGGCGGCATAGTTGGCATATTCGGCCCCAAAATCAATGAGCACCAGATCACCCTTCTGGCACTGCTTATCATTTTTGACGTAATGCAGGGTGCAGGCATCGATTCCGGAAGCCACTATGGTTTCATAGGCCGGGCCCCTGGAACGATTGCGCATAAACTCGTGCACAATTTCGGCTTCAATTTCATATTCCCACACCCCGGGTTTAATAAAACCCAACAGCCGCCGAAAGGCCTTTTCGGTGATGCCGCAGGCCGTTTTTATCAGCTCGATCTCGGCCGGGGATTTGACGGCCCGCAAATGGTTCATGATCGGCGCTACCCGTTCATAATGGTGCAGCGGAAAGGTTTGCCGGCACCAGTTAAGAAAGCGCATGTCCCGGGTTTCGACAATATCCGGCGCGCGCAGGTGCTCGTTGGTATTCAGGTAAATATGTTCAGCCTCGATGATCAGCGGCCGCAGGATCGTATTCAATTCGTTTGTCCAGTGCACCGTTTGGATTCCGGATATCTCCCGCGCTTGGGCCTTGGTAAATTTGTGGCCCTCCCAGGTGGCAATCTGCTCGTTGGTTTCCCTGACGAACAGGATTTCCTTTTGTTTTTTGTCGGGCGCATCCGGACAAATCACCAGCACGGTTTCTTCCTGATCGATGCCACTTAAATAAAAGATGTCGGTTTGCTGGATAAACGGGTGGTTGCCGTCAGCACTGGTTGGCATGACATCATTGGAATTGAAGATCGCAATCGATTTTGGCTTGAGTTGCTTGCTGAAACGCTGGCGGTTTTTGACAAATAAACGGGAATCCATATTCGCATATCTCATATCAGTTTATCCATTGGTGTTGAGCGGTTTTTGAAAGCGACTCGGTTGTCTAACAAGTGGAGCATATTATTCGCGGCTAAAAGCCACTCCCACTATTTTGATTCAGCATGTTGAGTTTTAACCACTCATTACCAAAAGTCGGGTGGGAGCGGCATCTTGCCGCGGCATTCGAGCATATTGAATCGGTTTGATGCACACCTTAATGTTATTGAAAATTGATGTGTAATCCATTCCTCCTGCAGAACAAAGCCATTGAGTGTTAGACGCATTTTTGAGACAGATTCTACATAAAATGCGGGGTGGTAAGTGTCAAGCAAACAATCTTTAATCAGGTTGAGCCCGTTGCCGGCCGAAAGTCCTCGTGGAACGGGATTGCCCCGGTCGCCCGTTAAGTAAAATCTGAGCTTAATTCTTTTTATCCGGCTTGGATACCTAAACCTATGCAGCAGGCTTATATTTTGGCATCATCAACTATTTTTCAACCATAAAGAAATACTTTTAGGCGGGACATAAAAAAAGCCTGAAGCTAAAAACCATATCATTGTTTTATAGCTTCAGGCGGTTTTGCTATTTAATCTATCAAGATAAAATGCCTTAAAAAAGCACGAGCGGATAAACCTTGATAACCGCATCAAACTTGACCTTATTGTTGTTTTGGCCGATTTCCACGCCCTGCTCACCCTCGACAATCGTTAAAATTGTCTTCAAGGGATAACTATACTGAATCTTTTTCTCTTTTACCACCACGCTGAAAAATTCTTCGTTGGCTTCGACCAGCTCGGCTTCCTTAATTTTAGCCGAATTGTCATAGTTGATGCCGATGGCCTTGCCTTTGTATCTTTTAAGCAGTCCCAAAAGCTTGACATAGTTGCTTTGACCGGCAGCGGCCACCTCAACGTTTTCGGTGGATTCTTCGGCCCTGGCCTGAGCTGCTTTTTGCTTTTTAAATGCTTCCGCCTTTGCCTGGTCGGCTTTCTTTTTCTTGAGAGCCAGTGCCCGGGCCCGGGCGGCTTTGTTTTTCCTTAATGCCTCAGCTCTGGCCTGAGCCATTTTTTGCTTTTTCAATGCTTCCGCTTTGGCCCTGGCCAGCTTTTTCTTTTTTTCGGCGACGGCTTTCGCCTGAGCCGCTTCTTCTTTTTTACGGGCTTCGGCCTTGAGCAGGGCTTCCTGCTGCTTTATAAGTGCTTCCTTTCTGGCCTTCTCGGCTGCCTGATTGGCCTGAACGTCAACTTCGTCCTTTAAGGCGTTCGATTCCGGTGATGCGGGTGCACCCGCCTGCGCTTTCGTCCTGCTGGCATCGCTTTCACCCGTCTTTAATTCAGCATCCTCTTCCAACTGTATTTCAAGCTCGTCCGGTCGGGCTTTATCTTTGGGTGCAGATTTATCAGTGGAATCCACGGATTCGGAAGATTTTTGCAATGTGTTAGCCGTTTCGGCAAGTGTCTCAGAAGCGGGTGGTTTCTGCTCAGATGCCGGGGTTGGCATACGGACCGTTGATGGGAGTGCGGCCACGGATCCGAATTCAGATTCTTTTGCAGCCCCACCATCGGCTTTTGAATCCGGGGTCTTTTCGTCGGCGAAGACTTCGTCTTGTGTGCCTGCAGGTATATCACCCGAAGATTCAGCCGGTTTTTGAGCCGTCTCCGATACTGCCGATGTCGCCGGTTCACCATTTTTGACCTCCTCCGAAATGAGGGCTTCGGGATCATGCGGCTCGGTCACCGTTTCAATGCTGGTTTCAATGGCATCCAGCTCAATTTCCGCATCTCGGGTTTCCGTATTCTCTTTCGGGCCCGGGGCCTGTGCATCTGGCAATTCCGCTTCCAAGGGCGGGATCTCTTCCGGTTTTGGGGTCTGGATCTCAACGGTATCCTCATGCGGATCCGGCCGCCTGACCGTCTCCTTGTTAGGCGTGTCGATGTCAGCGGGCGGTTGGGTTTCGTCGAGGATGGCCTCGGCCGCTTCGATGGATTTTCTTTTTTCATCAT
>JASFGN010000420.1:0-4014 GCA_050123735.1 Desulfobacterales bacterium
CAAAGGCAATATCGAGCGTATGCCGGCTCGATAAACTCGTAGCGGGCATCATGCCACTCTTTAAGGCCACGTGGTCTTATACCTTTTTCAGCATCAGTCACCGGGTTCAAAAGTTCAACGTCCAAAAGTTTAGAGGTTAGATAAAAGCAAAAGCCTTTAGCATTGATTTTTTCAGACTCATTTACAACCTCTGAACCCAGAACCCAAAACCCAGAACCTACAATTACGTAACTATGAAGTACCGCAAAGAAAAAGACACCATGGGAACCGTCAGGGTTCCGCAAACCGCTTATTACGGGCCCCAAACGCAGCGGGCGGTCGATAACTTTCCGATAGGCCGTTTAACAATGCCAGCGTCATTTATCCATGCACTGGCACTGCTGAAAAAGTGTGCTGCCGCGGTGAACAGGGATCTGGGATTGTTAGACGCCAGACGGGCCGATGCCATCCAGAAAGCCGCCCATGAGGTGATGGGGGGCCAGCTGGATAACCAGTTTGTCGTCAATGTCTTTCAGACCGGATCCGGCACGTCCACCAATATGAACATGAACGAGGTCGTTGCCTGCCGCGCCAACGAGATCTTAAGCGGCAAGAAAAGCGGCAAAGCACCCGTTCACCCCAATGATCATGTCAACCTGGGCCAGTCGAGTAATGATGTAATCCCTTCGGTGATCCATATCGCTGCCCTTATAGCCATCCGGCAGGATCTCGTGCCCGCCCTTCAGACACTTCAAAAAGCCCTGGTGCAAAAGGCTCGGGAATTTGCCAAAATCCATAAAATTGGCCGGACCCATTTACAGGATGCCGTTCCGATGCTGCTCGGACAGGAATTTTCCGGATACGCCCGCCAGATAGAGCTGGGGATCGACAGAATAGCCGCGGTCGAAGGACGGCTTTGCGAACTGGCCCTGGGCGGCACGGCCGTGGGGACCGGCGTCAATACCCATCCTGAATTTGCCGGCCGGGTGATTGCCTTGGTGTCTTCACATACGAGCATTGCATTTCAGGAAGCGACCAATCATTTCGAGGCTCAGGCGGCGCGGGATGCCGCTGTCGAGACCAGCGGTGCCCTGAAAACCCTGGCGGTGAGTCTGGTTAAAATTGCCAACGATATCCGATGGCTGGCTTCCGGTCCGCGCTGCGGCATCGGCGAAATCAACCTGCCGTCCCTGCAGCCGGGCTCTTCCATCATGCCGGGTAAAGTCAATCCGGTGATTCCTGAAGCCGTTATCCAGGTGGCTGCCCAGGTCATGGGCAATGATACCACGATTATGATGGGCGGGCAGGCCGGTAATTTTGAGCTTAACGTGATGTTGCCGGTGGTGGCCTACAACCTGCTGCAGTCCATTGAGTTGTTGGCGGATGCGGCAGACGTTTTCGTTCAAAAATGCATTGAGGGCATTACAGCCAACAAAGAAGCCTGTGCGGGCTATATTGAGAAAAGCCTGGCGCTGGCGACCGGTCTGGTCCCCAAGATCGGATATGATAGGGCGGCGGCTGTTTCAAAAAGAGCCTATGAAAGCGGCAAAACCATTCGGCAGGTTGTGCTGGACGAAAAAATACTTACTGAAAGAGAATTTGACCAGTGGCTGCAGGATCAATTTAAATAATCGATAGCTTCTGCTGTTTCAAAGAAAAGGAGAACGCGTATGGCCAGAAAGCATTACAAGATTAAAACTGCCTGCCCCCAATGCGGTTGCACCGAGCTGACGACGCTTACCCCTGAGCAAATTAAAGAAAAATACGGAGATGTTGCCAATTTCGATATGGAATGCGGAGAGTGTATGGAAAAATATACCGCCGATATGAAAACGGCCTGTCCGGAATGGGATAAAGACTGCAAGCTTCAGGAGAAATGAAGCGCATGGCCGAAACGTCGTGCCAGTCTGAATTTACGGGCTTAGACCGTCTGAAGCTTTTTTGGGCGCTCTCCAGAACCCCCCATGGTCTGTTGGATATGTCTACCGCCGCCCTGGCGTCGTTGTTATGGCTGGGGCACTTCCCCGCGTTTAAAATAATTGCGCTGGGACTGATAACCGTGTTCGCCGGCTATACGGCCGTTTATGCCCTCAATGATGTTGTCGGTTACCACTCGGACAAAAAGAAACTTCAACAGGGGAATCTGCGGGAGATCGATGACTGCCAGGATCTCGATGCCATGCTTGTTCGTCATCCCATGGCTCGCGGCCTGCTGAGCTTTAAAGAAGGATTGGTCTGGTCAATTGCCTGGGGGCTTCTGGCTTTAATAGGTGCCTACCTGTTAAACCCGATCTGTGTTTTGATATTTGTCGGGGGTTGCATACTTGAAACCATCTATTGTTACATGTGGAATATCAGTCCTTCCCGCACAGTGGTCAGCGGTGTCGTTAAAGCCGCCGGTCCAATCGCAGCCGTTTTTGCCGTTGATCCGAATCCGGCCGTTTCCTATCTGGTCGTATTATTTTTGCTGTTATTTTTCTGGGAAGTTGGTGGCCAGAATGTTCCCAATGATTGGATTGATTTACAGGAGGATGTTCGTTTCGGGGCTCGCACCGTCCCCATTCAATTCGGACTTGAACAGGCAAACATCATTATATTCGGCTCCATCATGCTGACGTTGATCCTGTCAGGTGTTTTGCTGTCATTATCTCCGATCACCTTCGGGCTTCCATTTATCATCGGTTTTGCTCTGGTGGGATTTTATTTTCTGCTGTTGCCGACGATTCTGTTATTCCGGACGGACGAAAATTCATACGCCATGATCCTGTTTAACAAAGCCAGTTATTACCCGCTGGCCATGCTGGTTGTTGTGGTTATCAAATTGATTTTCTGATCGGGCAATTTTGAGGAGGATATCGATGCAGGAATTTACCAGTGCCGAACTTGAAAAATACGACGGGAAAGAGGGTCGGCCCATTTATATTGCCTATAAAGGCAAGGTCTATGATGTAACCAACAGCAAATTATGGCAAAATGGCCTGCACATGAAGCGCCACCATGCCGGTGCCGATTTGACAACCGACATCCAGGGAGCACCGCACGAACCCGATGTTTTAGAGAGATACCCTCAGGTGGGTACGCTGACAGAAGAGGCAATTGCGGCTGAACCTGAGATGCCCCGCTTTTTGTCCTGGCTTTTGGAAAAACAGCCATTCCTCAGACGCCATCCCCATCCGATGACGGTCCATTTTCCGATTGTGTTTACCTTTTCAACATCGGTTTTCAATATTCTGTATTTGCTTACCGGGATCAAATCATTCGAAATCACCGCTCTGCATTGCCTTGCCGCGGGGATCCTGTTCACCGTCGTTGGCATTGCCACCGGTCTTTACACCTGGTGGTTGAACTACCTGGCGCAACCCATGCGAGCGGTGAAAATCAAGATTCCGCTGACCCTTACCCTGCTGGTCACCCAGATCATTCTTTTCATCTGGCGCATATCGGACCCGACGGTTTTGGATTCAATCCAGGGCGCCGGGCTGATGTATCTGCTGCTTGTGCTGGCGTTGATACCAATGATTACGGTGATTGGATGGTTTGGGGCGTCGATGACCTTCCCCGTTGAAAAACACTAAAACTCGTTTCTGAGCACTCATCTTTTGGCCCAGGGCGGTGTTATCCCGCGAATTGAAATACTCGCGTACTATCGTGTACGCTCCACTTTTGAAGCGGCCCACGCCTGGCCCTCGAACAAGATCTAAAGCCCTAAAAGTCGGTTTGCTGCTTGCATATCTAAACTAATATGAGTATAATCATAGCATGAATGAACGAATTGCCGTTAATGTCGATGAGTTCCACGATACACTTCGCAGAAAGCATGTGCTGTGCCACGAGCATGGGCCACCCCTCCTGAAATGATCTGTCCGTCCATTTAGCTTCTGTATTTGAAAAAGCACCGATTCAGCCTGTCTGGAATTGAAGCAGTTCGCTTTGCTTTGACGAACCACGCCCTCACACGATGCTATTATATCTCAT
Organism: Desulfobacterales bacterium; assembly: GCA_050123735.1. Lineage (GTDB taxonomy): Bacteria > Desulfobacterota > Desulfobacteria > Desulfobacterales > JAHEIW01 > JAHEIW01. Next base: position 3,955 of record JASFGN010000420.1, read on the forward strand.
CCGCGGATATACGGTGCGTTGCGTATCATTATCTATCAACACCAAAATTGGAATACATGG
>JASFGN010000421.1:0-4001 GCA_050123735.1 Desulfobacterales bacterium
CCTGATTGAGAAAATCTGGTCCGATTTTCTGCCCCTTTTGATCGAACGTAAAAAAAACCATCCGGATGAGAAATTTGGGGGGTTCACCCATGAATTTCTGGAAGATAATTTGTCACAGCTGGTTGCGGATATGGATATGGCCGCCAATCGGGTGGCCAAAATCGTTTCCGATCTGAAAAACTTTTCAAAGCAATCCAACGTTGCCGATAAGACCTCCCTGCAGGTCAACACAGCGGTCAAAAATGCCTTGCGCCTGGCTCAGGCAACCTTGCGGACGTCCGGTGTCAAGATTGAGCTGGAACTGGACGAAAACTTGCCGGAAATGGAAGGAAATTTGCAGAGTATTGAGCAAATTATCCTAAATATTTGCATTAACGCCATTCAAGCGATCGATCATGATAACGGCATCATCCGGATACGGACCGAATTTGAAATCAAAAACGGACGCATCCTGATTGCCATCAGCGATAACGGCAGTGGCATATCCCCGGCGATTGTGGATACGTTATTTTTGCCGTTTGTGACCGATAAGAAGGATCAGGGCGGGACCGGCCTGGGTCTATCGGTGACATACGGACTGGTGCAGGCGCACGGTGGCGACATCACGTTTGATACCCGGCAGGGCCAAGGCACCACATTTACGATCAGTCTGCCGACCGCCTTAAAAGGCGAATCCGCAAAAATATTGATTGTTGACGATGACCAGACGATTCGGGCCATGCTGACCGAAGCGCTGATGCTCAATCGAAGCCGGACGTTTTTAATTCAAGAGGCGTCCAACGGGATCGAGGCTTCCATTAAGCTGGGCACCTTTCGTCCGGACCTTCTGATTCTGGACATCTTTATGCCGGAAATGGACGGGCTTGAGGTTTGCCGGATTATCAAGAACGAACCCGAGCTATCCGATATGAAGGTCCTTATTTCCACGGGTTACCCGGATCACACCAAGCTGGATATCATCGCCAAGCTCGGTTTTGACAACGTCATTTATAAACCGTTCGATCTGGCGGAATTCGTAAAAAAAGTCGAAACAATATTGGCGGCTGATTGAGGCCTATTACCTATTTATGGCGGATCCGTGCCGAGGGACAGCGGGGCGCTTTGCATGTGCGTTTAAAGTCGATTTCTGGATGATGTGAATATCGCGTTTGGGCTAGGGGATTTCGATGCCTTCGGCATCAAATGCTTCAGCGGGTTTTTCCCCTCTGCGGTCTTTTTAAAATTGAAAGTGTCTGTTAGGTTTCATTTGAGAAAAAGCTGGCCTTCAGGAATTCGCGGTTGAGCCGCGCAATATTTGTGATGGACAGCTCCTTGGGGCAAGCATTTTCACATTCGCGGTGATTGGAACAGTTTCCAAAACCGCAGGCATCCATTGTTCTCACCATCTGCAGAGCCCGACGGGCAGCTTCCGGTTTGCCCTGGGGCAACAGGGCCAGTTGCGAAACTTTGCCGCTGACAAAAAGCATGGCCGAAGCGCTGGGGCATGCAGCCACGCAGGCGCCGCATCCGATACAGGCTGCGGCATCCATTGCCTTCTCGGCAATTTCCTGGGAGATGGGAAGCGCATTGCCATCCGGCGCGCCTCCGGTATTAGCCGATATATAACCGCCGGCTGCCATAATTTTATCAAACGCGCTGCGGTCGACCACCAGATCTTTTACGACTTTAAACGCCCGGGCTCGAAAGGGCTCTACAACGATCGTGTCTCCGTCTGAAAATTGTCGCATATGAAGCTGGCACAAAGTGGTCGCTTTTTGGGGGCCATGGGCGCGTCCGTCAACCACGGCACCGCAGGTGCCGCAGATGCCTTCGCGGCAATCATTGTCAAATGCAATTGGATCTTTGCCCTCCAGCGTCAGCTGTTCATTGACCGAATCAAGCATTTCGATAAAGGACATATGCACGGATACATTTTGGGCGGGAATGCTTTCAAAATGTCCTTTTTTCTCGTTTTGACGCTGACGCCAGACCTTCAGCCTTAGGTTAATCGTTTTGGGCAGTTTTTTCACTTATAACTCCTTTGGCTCAATTCTACATTTTCAAACACCAGGGGCTCTTTATGCAAATGGGGTTTCTGATTGCTACCGGCATATTCCCAAATCGAAACATGGGAAAAATTCTCATCATCGCGTTTGGCTTCGCCTTCTTCGGTTTGTGATTCTTCACGAAAATGGCCACCGCATGATTCGGTGCGATCTAAGGCGTCGTAAATCATGATTTCAGCAAACTCAAGACTGTCTGCCAGGCGACCGGCTTTTTCAAGGCTCTTGTTATAATCCTTGTCCAGGCCGGGCAGCAGCACATTTTCCCAGAATTCGGCGCGTAATTCTTGAATCAGGGTCAGGGCCTTATGGAGTCCCTGCTCATGGCGGGACATGCCGCAATAATCCCACATAATCTTACCCAGTTCCCGGGAAAAGTTGTCGACGGTGCGCTTGCCGTTGATGGACATCAGCCGGTTGATACCCTCGCGGGCTGCGCGGGCGCTGTCTTTGAAAGCCGCATGATCACTGGTGATCGGCGAGAGTGTTGTACCGGCGAAGTAGCCGCCGATCGTATAGGGAATAATAAAGTACCCGTCGGCCAATCCTTGCATCAGGGCGCTGGCCCCTAAACGGTTGGCGCCGTGGTCTGAAAAATTGGCTTCGCCCAGGACAAATAAGCCAGGAATGGTACTCATCAGGTTGTAATCGACCCACAGACCGCCCATGGTGTAATGCGATGCCGGGTATATCATCATCGGTTTTTCATAAGGCGAATCATCGGTGATCAGCGCATACATGTCAAAAAGATTGCCGTATTTTTTGGCAATGGTCTCTCGGCCATCACGCTGAATGGCATCGGCAAAGTCCAGATACACCGCACAACGCGTCAGGCCGACGCCTTTGCCGGCGTCACACTGGGCCTTGGCCGCGCGTGAAGCCACATCACGGGGTACCAGATTGCCGAAACTGGGATATTTTCGTTCCAGATAATAATCGCGATCTTCTTCGGGGATATCCTGGGGTTCCCTGATATCACCTGGATTGCGCGGCACCCAGACGCGACCGTCGTTGCGCAGGCTTTCGCTCATCAGGGTCAATTTGGACTGATGATCACCGGTATGCGGAATACAGGTGGGATGAATTTGGGTGAAACAGGGGTTGGCGAACATAGCCCCCTGACGATAAGCGCGAAATCCGGCGCCGACATTGGAAGATTCGGCATTGGTGGACAGATAATACACATTGCCGTAGCCGCCCGTACACAGCACCACCGCATCGGCGGCATAGCTTTCCAGTTCGCCATTGATTAAATTCCGGGCGACGATGCCGCGGGCCTGTCCGTTTATCAACACCAGATCCATCAATTCCCTTCTCGGCATTAAGGTAACCATCCCGGCACCGACCTGGCGCATCAAAGCGCCGTAGGCGCCCAGCAATAATTGCTGGCCGGTTTGCCCGCGCGCATAAAACGTCCGGGAGACCTGGGAGCCGCCGAAAGAGCGGTTGGCGAGCAAGCCGCCGTAATCTCTGGCAAACGGGACACCCTGGGCGACGCATTGGTCAATAATATTGTTGCTCAGCTGGGCCAGGCGATAGACATTGGCTTCGCGCGAGCGGTAATCGCCGCCCTTTATGGTGTCATAAAACAGGCGCCAGATGCTGTCACCTTCATTGGTGTAATTTTTGGCGGCATTGATTCCCCCCTGAGCTGCAATACTGTGCGCCCGGCGCGGTGAATCCTGAATACAGAAAGTTTTGACATGATAGCCCAACTCCGCCAGGCTGGCAGAGGCAGACGCGCCGGCTAGACCTGTGCCGACCACGATGATCTCAAATTTGCGTTTATTGGCCGGGTTGACCAACTTGAGTTCAAAGCGGTGACGATCCCACTTTTCGGTCAGCGGACCTGTCGGTATGTGAGCATCAAATTGCATTATGCATTTCCCTTCATTAGAAAGTTATCTGTTATTCGTTATTGGTTAATGGATAAATAGTACGAAAATATTCTGATTTATT
>JASFGN010000422.1:0-3995 GCA_050123735.1 Desulfobacterales bacterium
CCTTGCAGATATGAAAGGGTTAACCATCAGGGCGCCGGGCCGGGTGGGCAACACCATCAAGGCGTTGGGCGCAACCCCGGCACCGACCCCCATTATGGAAGTCTATGACGGGATTGCCAAAGGCGTTCTCGATGGCGTCAATACCCCCTATGAAACGCTTCGATCTTTCCGTTTCGCCGAAGTCGCCAAATATGTGACCACCAGCTGGCAGGTCGGCAACCTTTATACCTTCTATGTCGCCATGAACAAAGATAAGTATAATTCCCTGCCGCCGGATATCAAGCAGATCTTCGATGAGCTCTGCGGGGTCTACCGCGAGCGTATGGCGTTGATGTGGAATTCCATTGATTTTGCCGGGAAAAATTTTGCCGAGGAAAAAGGTGCAGAATTTATTGATTTGAATCCCGCCGAAGTCGACACATGGAAAAAAGCCACAGCGCCGGTCATCGAAGATTATGTCAAAATGATGGTGGCTGACGGTCATTCTGAATCAGATGTCAGAGGCTGGTTGTCCTATCTGGATGAGCGGATCAAATATTGGACCGACAAACAGATAAAACTGTTTATTAAATCGCCAACCGGACCTCCGGAAATGAGGCCTTAGCGCCGATCATTCCGGGCCTGCGATAACAGTGAGGATGCAATGCCGTATCACCCGCGTTTGATGGCGTCCCGCATCTGCGGGACGACATCTTCCTTTGTCCTTGATCAGCTGATGGTTACCGGAGCATTTCGAAACCCATGACCTTCCTGGAAAAATTTGATAGATTTAACCGGCGGCTAAGCGGCGGTTTTGAAATCATCGGTCTGGGGGGGCTCCTGGTGATGATGGTGATCACCTGCCTCGATGTTTTTGGCGGCAAATTTTTTCGCACCCCGGTTTACGGCGCTTTGGACATTGTCATGCTTTGCCAGCTGGTGGCCATTTCCTTTGCCACCGCTTATGCGCTGATTATCGGCCGGCATGTCAGTGTTGAGTTTTTTACGGCTTTGCTGCCCGAACGCCTTCAGGCACTCATCGATGCCGTCATTTCTTTTTTCGGTCTGATTTTTTACGTTCTGATCGTATGGCGTTTAATCGTATATGGTCACTCCCTCCAAATTGGTGGAGAGGTCAGCGCGACAATACGTATCCCGCTTTATCCGTTTGCCTATGGTATTGCGATGGCCGGCGTTCCCGTCGCCTTGGTTTTGTTGGCACAAATCCTAAAGGCAATCGTCAGGATGGTGACCAAATGAGCGCTGTGGTCACAGGTCTCGTGGGCATCGTTATTTTACTGCTCCTCTTTTTATTAAGGATGCCGGTCGGATTTGCGATGGGATTTGTCGGCGTGGTCGGGTTTGCTTATCTGGCAGACCCCGGGCCGGCTCTCAGTTTGCTGGCCCAGGATATCTTTGAGCAATTCTCCTCCTATCCTTTGAGTGTTATTCCGATGTTCATTTTGATGGGAACCTTTGCCTTTGCTTCCGGAATTAGCAGACGACTTTACAGGACGACATACACCTGGGTGGGGGGTATTCGGGGAGGATTGACGATTGCCACCGTTCTTGCCTGTGCCGGATTTGCGGCCATCTGCGGCTCAACCGCTGCCACGGCCGCAACCATGGGCAAAATCGCGCTGCCGGAAATGAAAAAGTATAAGTACAACAACACTCTGGCAACCGGCACGGTGGCGGCGTCGGGAACCCTGGGTATTTTAATTCCACCGAGCACTATTCTGATTGTTTACGGCATTTTAACCGAAGAATCCATTGGCAAGCTGTTTATCGCCGGGGTCTTGCCCGGGATTATGCTGAGCCTGGCCTTTGTGGCAGTCGTTGCGATTCTATGCCTGCGCAATCCACAGCTGGGGCCACCCGGCACACCCACCAGCTTCAAGCAAAAAGTGAGAGCCGTCAATGGCATTATCGAAGCCATTATTTTGTTTGTGTTAACCATCGGCGGGCTTTTTCTGGGCTGGTTTAGCCCCACTCAGGCGGGTGCCATCGGCGCTGGCGGTGCCCTGGTAATCGGCCTGGTACGCCGGCAACTGACCTGGAGAAACTTTTTTGAAGCCGGAAAAGAAGGCCTGCGCACATCCTGCATGGTGCTGATTATTATCACCGGGGCGACGGTTTTCGGCCACTTTATGGCCATCTCCACCATCCCGTTTGCCCTGGCGGATTGGATCAAGAGCCTGCCGATACCACCGATGGCGCTAATGGGCGTCATTATTTTTCTTTATTTTATCGGCGGATTTTTCATGGACTCCATGGCCCTTGTGGTGGTGACGATCCCAATCTTTTTTCCGGTGGTGATGCAACTGGGGTATGATCCCATCTGGTTTGGCGTCATTATTGTGTTGGTCGCGGAGATGGGGGTCATCACGCCGCCGGTGGGCGTTAATGTGTTTGTAATCAAAGGCATTGCGCCGGATGTCCCCCTGCATGTCATTTTTAGAGGCATCTTCCCCTTTCTAATCGCACTGATTATGATGACCGCGCTGCTATTGGCTTTTCCGGGGATTGCGGTTTTTTTGCCGAACCTCATCACATATTAAGCTTATCCCCAAACACGCATCTCTTTACCAGTGTATATCAATTGAGTCTTACAAAATTTATTTTTTTATTTTCGAATCCTTTCGCGCCTACCATCCTGAGCTGCCAGCTCGGTCAGGCCGCCCTGGCCGAATTTTTTAAGCTTTACACCGCCGGACAGTTTTGGGAAATCCCCCATGATGCACAGCTCATCGGGCAGTTTATGGGGCGCAATCTTATCTTGTAAAAATTCCCGGATTTCTCTTAATGTCAGGGTTTCATCATCAAACGGTATGACGCACGCGCAAATGGATTCCCCCAGCACCGGATTGGGTGTTGCCACCACGGCCACCTGTTCGACTTTGGGGTGATCGATGATCAATGATTCCAGCTCGTAAGGGTAGATTTTATAACCACCGCGGTTGATCAGGTCTTTGGTGCGCCCGTAAATTTTAAAGTAGCCGTTTTCATCTCTGGAAGCCAGGTCGCCCATAAAAAGCCAGCCCTCCACAATCTGTTTGGCTGTTTCTGCCGGGTTTTTCCAGTAGCCTTGCATGACATGCCATCCGCGAATCGTCAATTCGCCGATTTCACCGTCCGGCAAAGGTTTCTGTGTGACGGGCTCCACCACCTGCATCTGAGTGCCTTCTATGGGAAGGCCGACATATTTTTCGCGAACGTCAAGCGCGGAAGGGTAGGGGCACATGGTTGCCAGTCCCGGTCCAACTTCGGTAGCGCCCCAGAAGGAGGTCAGATAGACACCCATCTCTTTTTGCACCCGCGTGATCAAACCCTCGGGTGCAATCATGCCGGCGATCAGCCCGGCGCGCAGGGAGCTCAGATTGTAATCGGGTCTGCTTTTATGATTGAGTTCAAGAATATAGTGGGGCGGCGCGCCCATTTGTAACGTGATTTTCTCGCGTTCAATTAGCTGAAAAGCGCGCTCAACCTCAAATTTATCCATCAGCACCAGAGTGGCTTGCAGCAAAATGGGCTGAACCAGAACCGAACCGCAGCCGTAGGAATGGCTCATGGGCAAAATACCGATAAAAATATCATCGGCAGATGCACCGGTACCCAAGGCATATTCCCGGCCGGCCCTCACAGCAGCATAGTGTCTGATCATCGCACCTTTGGGCCGTCCGGTGGTGCCGGAAGTATACAGCAACATGCCCAGATCTTTCTGATAATCAATGGAAACAGCCGGCAATGCTTTGCCTCTGTTGCTGTCAATAAAGTGGTCATAATCGATCACAGCAGTCCCCTGCCCGCTGCCGGCCACCAGAATATGTTCAAGTTCGGGCAACCTGGTTTTTTGAATTTCAGCAAGATAATCGTAACCGTCCCACTGGTTGAAAATAAACAGCCCTTTGGCTTCTGAATTTTTAAGGATGAATTCGGCCTCGTGCACGCGATAAAGCGCGTTAATCCAGACGACCACAACCCCGATCTTTTGCAGGGCGTAAAAAGCAGTGACG
>JASFGN010000423.1:0-3986 GCA_050123735.1 Desulfobacterales bacterium
GATACAGGATAGCGCAAAAACGTGTCTATTTTAATATGCATTTTTTACCAGTGGGGTTGATTGCCGATACGCTTGCCCATGACCTCAAGGGTTTCGGTTACCACGACGAAAGCATTGGGATCGATTTTGCGGATCATTTCCTTAAAACGGGACAGCTCCGTGAGCGTGATGACAGAATAAAGGATGTGCAATCGCTGCCTTGAAAATCCGCCTTCACCCTCCACAATCGTTACGCCTCTTTGCAATTTTTCCATTATGTGGCGGGAAATATCCTCCCACCGGGAAGAAATAATCATTACGGCCTTGCGCTGATTGAGTCCAATGACCACCAGGTTGACAAAGTAGGCGTTGATAAAGAAGTAAATCAACGTGTATAACACGAGTTCCATCGGCAGACGGGCCAGCGCAAGCAACAGCAATATGGCGTGGAATGTCATTACGGTGGTGCCCGGCCGGATGGAAAAGCGCTTGAATAAAATGATCGACAGAATATCCAGGCCGCCGGCAGAACCCAGCGACCGCAGTATCATGCCCGATCCGATTCCCGTGATGATACCGGCCGCCAGGGCATTCAGGATCATGTCTTTAACCGGGAAAACCGGATAAGACCCGAACATCACCGACGAGAAAATCAGCATTCCCGCCAGACTGTACCAGAAGAAACGGCGACCCACGAACATCCAGCCAATGACAAACAGGGGTATATTCAGCAAAAAATAGATAAATCCAATCGGCAGGGACGGAAAGAGATAATGGCCGAAAATGGCCAGTCCGGTCACACCGCCTGCCAGAAATTGCCTGGGGATCAGTATGCCTTTAACGGCAAGCGCGCAGATAACGCTGCCTGCAAAAATAAGCAACAGGTTCCACAATACGGTCCGCACGGATTGCACTTCTTTCATCGAAAAATTCTTGAGCAGCATTTCACTTTTCAATTTAATTCAACTCCCAGGCCGGGTTTTGAGGTTGGATATAGAATGCCTTTTTTTAAAATAACAGCACCCTTAGCCGGATCGTCCACCAGATCCAGATGCCCGTCCAAATCCGCGTATATCACATTGGGCCGCGCCAGCGCGAAATGCAAACCAGCTGCAATTCCCAGCGCCGATTCGTCCATGCATCCGACCATGGCTTCGAGATTGGCAGCACGGGCAACCGCATTTATCCTCATGGCCTCGGCAATTCCGCCGACCTTCATCAATTTTATGTTGACCATATCCACCAGCTCTTTGCGGGCCAGTCGAAAGACATCACGCAAGTTCATGATACTCTCATCGGCCATCACCGGTATCGACACGGCATTGGTGATTTTACCCAGAAGATCAAAATCCGCCCGGGCGGTCGGCTGTTCGATCAATTCGAGCCTGGCCGGACGGGTTGCATCAACAAAATGCAGCGCCTGCTCTTCGGTATATCCCTGGTTGGCATCAAAGCGCAGTTCTATTTTTGTCCCCACGTTTTCACGTAGCTTTAAAATTTTTTCAATGTCGTCTTCAACATTTTGTCCGCCTTTGATTTTCAAGGATCTGAAGCCTCTTTTAATCCATTCGCCGGCCCGAGCAACCGTCTCGGCCAGGGGCATAATACCAATGGTGACGCAGGTCTTTATGCGGGTGCGAAAACCGCCCAGCAGCTTGTAGACCGGCATTCCGCAGGCTTTCCCCAGAATATCGTGCAATGCCATATCCACCATGGCCACCGCCGATGGATGGGCGGGTAAAATCGGCGTCAGCTTCTCAATGATCAGGGCAAGGCGCAGCGGATCCGATTGCTTCAGGACCGGATCAATCACGTCGCTGAAGCTCCTGATGACCGTCTCCGGGGTTTCACCGGTCACCTGTTTATCCGGAGCGGCACACCCATAGCCCACAAGGCCGGTATTGGTCTCAAGGCGCAGGAAGATGTTGGTGGTCGACGCCACGCGTTCATAGGCGATGGTATAGGGCTCTGCCAGCGCCAGTTCAACCGGCCAGATTTCCAGTCGGGTTATTTTCATGATCAGTAGTTCCGATGATGAATCTCTTCAAGGGTCAGGCGCTTTAAATCTTCGACAAACGATACCAGATGGGCAATCATTGTTTCCCAGATTTTTTCACCTTTTGCGGCACTGGCCCTGGTCGGGTCTCCCATCACGCCGCTCCTTGAGATCTTGCGGGTGTATGCGTACCACAATACTCCGCGTTTTGAAGTAAAGTCCAGATAGGCACTGGAGAATTTCGGAATATGCTTTTTGGCCTGATCTATCTGAACCAGCTCAGGGCGCGCTGCCAGGCCGGTGCTGGTTTCAATTTCGCCGGCGTGAACATCATTGGGTGTTTCCACAATTTTGTAAATGTCCACATCACTGGTCTCCCCGCTGTCGACACACACAAAAATGTGCGCATCCCGGTTGATCATCTGGGCGGCATAATTCAACGCCGGGCTGTTGCCGCCATGGCCGTTGATCATCACCAATTTGCGGATGCCGTTGTGTGAAACGCTCATGCCGATTTCGTAAATCATTTTAGCAAGCGTATCATTGGATATACTGACCGTCCCGACAAAATCAGCATGGTGATAGGATACGCCGTAAGGAATCAAAGGCAGCACCAACGGTTTGGGGTCACTGCAGGCTTCCGCCACCCGGCGCGCCAGATAATCGGCATCAAATGCATCGGTATCCAACGGCAGATGGGGACCGTGCTGTTCGACCGAACCGACCGGCAGCAAAGCGACATCCATTTTTTTGATGCGCGTTTGGGCCTGGCGCCAGGTAAGCTCACCCCAGAGGTAACCGTCGGCACCGGTTGATTTCAGAGTGGAATTGGCATTTTTTTGGGATCGGCTGGGATCGAATTCAAAAGGAAAGCGATCATCAATCGCCGGATCCTTGAGAAGATCCACTTTTTTCCAGCTTCGTCCGCTGCGCATCACTGCTCCGTCGGCATGTGCCAGCAAAATTTGATAAAGCGGCTTGCGCAGATCGGTGGGAATTGAATTGATCGGAGAAGCGGTTGTATCGAATCGCAACTTAAGAACTTCAGGATGCGCTCTGGCAGCCTTTGGCGGCAGATCTTTTGCATCGATTAACCCATTTTGCGCCAGTAAGAACAGCAGGTGACTTACACCCTCGGCTTCCTGCGAAACGCGCTTATGCGGCAGTTTTGCCAGGCAATTCGATATCTGGGAAGGCGCATAGCCGCAGTGAATCGGATCGGCACCAACCGCCATTAACATGGCAATGATGCGGCGACACTTTTCACATCGACCGCAGGGATAGACCCGCTCGCCCTGTTTGTGGGTAGCGTGGCAGGATGTTTGTTGTCGCTGAAGATCCGGGTAGCGCTCGACCAGTATCTTTTCGATCAGAAGCTCGGATAACGGTCGGAGCACCGAAAACTGACTGATGTTCCAGCCCTTGCGCATAAAATATCTCGAAAGCGCATGATCAAAATAAATGCTTTGATCGTAGAGCCCGTCATAATGCCGGATGCCCTCGGTGAGCTTGCGTACCGACGTGTCATATTCATCTCCGATCAACAGGCGACCGATGCCGCGTTTGCGCAAAAGCGGTAAAACGCCGAACAAAAAAACCGCCACGGTCCACAATCGAATCGGATACTCATCGGAGCGGATACTGGCAAAATCCTTGCGGATAAACGGCATGTGTTGCAGCATCCAGGAAAACAGCCGATCGGAATTGACCCACACTCTGGCGGTATTGGGGATATTATCTTTAAAGTAGCGGTAGGCGTTCAGGGCGGTAAACCAGTGCCGCCCCGACTCGTTTATGAAAATCGGATGGAGTTCGCGACCGATTTCATTGATCAGCCCGTGGCTTAAAAGGCTGTCTTTGCCGCCGCTGGAAAGGATGCAATGCCGGAGTTTGTCCGCCGGCCACAGCCGCCAGCCGGTTTGGACTTTATGCATCGGGGATTCAGAGAACTGAATGGCGGCGCGCAGATATTTCGACAATTTCACCGCGGGCAACTGCGAGATGACACCTT
>JASFGN010000424.1:0-3981 GCA_050123735.1 Desulfobacterales bacterium
TACAATGTGGCATGTCAAGCTTTTTTTTATTTTTTTTTACTTTATTGAAACACGAACCGGGTTCAGAATTCGAATTAGACAGCCGATTATTTAATGATTATTTTTATTTGCCACTATGAAAACGCTGCAAAAAGAAAGAACACCGCTTTACGTTTCTGATGCCAGGATTTGTGCCCGCCAGATGGTGCGCGAGTCGCTTGCTCAGATTCTGGCCGGCTCCTATCAAATACCGTCCATCGACAAAATGATTTCCATCCTGGAGCGCGACTTTGAACACTCTTTTGATGATTTCATGATCCGTCGTAAAATTATGAAATCTCACCTGACCTGGAGTAAAGAGCAAATCGATGATGAATTGGAACGGCAAAAAAGACGCTATGAAAACGAACTGCGGGTCAATTTGAGAGTTGCCGCGCTGAAAACGATCGAGGAAATCGAGAATCTGGTCAAAAGCTTGAACGAAGCCATCACCAAATGGAAAATTGAAAATCTCTAGTTTGTCAATTTGGCGGAACCGGCTGGCGCCTTTGACTTGGCGGTGGATTCCGTTGGTTCGGCTGTTTTGTCAGCCTTTGCTGATAGCTTCCGGTCCGTTTGATAGACGGCATCTTCTTTGGGCTTGATTGCGCAATTGCCTTCAAATATCACCCCTTCATGAATAACAACGACCGGCGCGGTCAGGTCGCCATACACGCGTGCCGGGGGGTAAAGCTCAATGCGCTCCGTGGCACGGAGCGTGCCTTTTATTTCCCCGTTAACCGTGGCGGTTCGCACAAAAATTTCGGCATGAATCAAAGCATCTTCGCCGATAACAATCGAACCGGCCCGGCTTTCAATGGTACCTTTGACATGGCCGTTCATAAACAGGGTGCCTTCAAACACAAGGCTGCCCTCCATGACTGCCTGTGGACCCAGCATTTGAATATCCTTGTCTGTTTTTTTCATTTATTTTGTCCTCCCTTTGCGAACATTCTTAAAGGCACTAATCTTTGTGAGAGAGAATGGCTGCAAAACGGGCCAATGGCTGTTTGAACTTAACCCTGGGATCATAGGTCGCATCAGGGTGGAAAAATCGTGTGGACATATGTTGTATGCTCCGGGCGGCCTTCGTGCGAGGAGCGATGCGCAGCAGGGGCTTTTTTTTCGTTTCGGCCGCCCGCAATGCGACGTTTTCATATGGGATGGCACCCAGATATTCGGCTTTGATGCGAAATTTACCTTCACGCGAATTGATCTTTCCATTCGCTGTTTTTGTGAAGGTATCAAAAAGGTTGAATCCCTGGCGAAGCCTATTGACCTGATTGATCAGTAACATCGGCGTAAAGATCCATCGAGGTTCGTAATTCGAGAGCTTTTGGGCCAGACTTTCCTCGATTTCTTTATATCGGTAAAAAGCGGCTTTGGTGCATGCATAGCCGCTGATAAAGTCCTGGGGTGTGGTCACAATAATCGTGTTAACAGCGGCCAGGGCAAAATCCATCACCATCCGGGAAATGCCGGCCCCCAGGTCAAAGATAGCGAATTGATAGCGCTGGCTTATTTTTTTAAAATGGTTGATAAATTTAATCTTCTGGACGTAATACAGGTTTGCCAGTTTAAATTCCCCATACGAACTGGCAATAAAATCAAAACCATACTCCGTAGGGAAAATAAGCTCCTCCATCTTCTTTTTATTTTCCAGAAAGTCCATCAGGTGGCAATTCGGAAATGTGCCCAGCTTGTTTGAGACGTCCGCGTTTCCCAGATCAGCATCGATGAGCAGAACCTTGGCGCCCTTACCGGCGAGACTATAGGCCAGGTTGATGGCAACATGGGTTTTGCCCACACCCCCCTTGTTCGAGATGACAGAAATGGTGCACGGTCCGTTTTTGTCCTTTACGGTATTCCTGGTAATGGTTTTTGGGGCGGGTTGCGGCTGACGGTTTTTATCACTCAATCCGGCACCGTATCCGTTGCCGTAATACCTTTTGAGCGCGGTCGAAAGCGAGTTTTTCGGGGCCAGTGCGGGGCGAACCTTGAATCCGGTGAGCACTTCCAGGCTTTTAATCGCGACCGGCTCCTCCGGTGTCAGCATGGCGACCAGCAAAAAATTATCGACGACGCGGATAGGCAAGGCCTTGCGCCGAATAGCCATTTCAGGTGCCAGCAGGCTAAGCGCGGCCGGTTCGATGGCAGACCGCAGCGGATCGACAAAGGGAACCCGCAGTTTTAGGGCCTTTTTCTTTGCTATTATCGTTTCGTTGTCTGATTGCCCGGGCATTAATTAAACTTTTGATGTTTGCACAGAAAAGCGATGCTTCCGCGTTCTGTGCGAGATCCGTCGCCTCCAACCGAATTTGTTTGCGGAATGCCGGCTGGGTGCGACTAAAAGAACCTGCCGGAACCCAAATGTGAATATGAAAATTTATATGTTATAACTATAACTTATATAAACTAGGCCGTCAATTCGAAATCGATACCCGACCGTGGTGTTAAACCCTTTAATTTCTTCGGTAAATTGGCTTCTGTTGAAGATGCCGATCTAAATATGGTGTCAAAAACGACTCTTAAAAATCCATATCAATTCGATACTTGACAAATAATCGCTTTGTTGCAATGAATTCGGTCTTATTTACTCTAAATCTCCATTATGCTGCGGCATATCTCTAAAAACAATCAAGATTCATCTTCAACTTCAACGAAATCTGTGAATAAAATCACTTCGCAAAGGATAACAATTAGATGACGCTTCAAAACAAAATAAATTTAATCACCTATCCGGACAGCCTGGGCAACAATCTACTCGAGCTACATTACGTTTTACGCCGCTATCTGACTCAGGCGATCGGCGGCGTTCATATTCTGCCATTTTATCCCTCGTCGGCAGACCGCGGCTTTGCACCGTTGACCTATGACGAGGTCGACCCGGCCTTCGGGACCTGGGAAGATATCGAAATGATCGGCAGGGATTTTGATTTGACATTCGACTTTATGGTAAACCACATCTCCCGCCAGTCCGTCTTTTTCCAGGATTATCTAAAAAAGGGCCCGGATTCTGAATATGCCGACATGTTCCTGTCATTTAACAAATTGAGCCCCACCGGAGAAATTAGCGAAGAGGATCTGGCCAAAGTCTACACGCGCAAACCCCGGCCGCCGTATACCGTCATCGAGCGTGCAGATGGATCGCGGGAAAAAATCTGGTGCACCTTTGACTACGAACAGATTGATCTGGACCTGCGTTCATCGGTCACCCAGGAAGTGGTCCGCGACTTTTTGATACGCCTGGCACGGACCAACGCCAAAATGATCCGCATGGACGCCATTGCTTATGCAACCATCCGGGTTGGAACCAATTGCTTCTTTCTCGAACCGGATATCTGGGAATTACTGGAATGGCTTAAGGAATATGTAACCCCTTTTGACACGGTTATGTTACCGGAGGTACACGAACAATATAAATACCATTTGAAATTTGCGGCCAAGGGTTATTGGACCTATGATTTTGCGCTGCCTATGCTGGTGCTGCACACCCTATATCATCATAGCAGTGAACGCTTGCGCCACTGGCTTCAAATTTGCCCGCGTCAACAGCTGACCACACTTGATACGCACGACGGTATTGGGGTTATCGACGTGGAAGACCTGCTGACCCCCAAAGAAATTGAAAAGACCCTTTCCGGTTTAGATGAAAAAGGGTCTAATACACGCAAAATTTACTCGGGCCCTGAATATCAGAATCTGGATATTTACCAGGTCAACTGCACCTATTACTCGGCATTAGACTGCAACGATGACTCCTATATCGCTGCTCGAACGATTCAATTTTTTGCGCCGGGGCTTCCTCAAGTGTATTATGTCGGCCTGCTGGCAGGAGAGAACGACATTGAGCTGGTGGAGCGCACCAAAAACGGGCGGGACATTAACCGCCACAATTACAGCTTGGATGAAATTAAAGTGGAAATTCAAAAACCCGTGGTGCAACGGTTATTGCGGTTGATG
>JASFGN010000425.1:0-3974 GCA_050123735.1 Desulfobacterales bacterium
ATATTGCCGATTCTGATTCCATTGATCACAGCCGCTTTTTGCCTGCTGTTATGGCGGCGCCGGACGGCTCAGCGCCTGCTGGGTGCGCTGGGGTCTGCCGCCCATCTGCTGGTGGCGCTTTTGCTGCTGTGGACGGTCCGGCAGGACGGCATCCTTGCCACTCAGGTCGGGAACTGGCCGGCACCGTTCGGTATTACGCTGGTGGCCGATCTGCTGAGCGCCATCATGACGGTGCTGGGTGCGCTGATGGGGTTTACCGTCGTCATCTATTCCTTGACCAGTATGGACAGCGACCGGGAGTCATTTGGCTATTATGCCTTTTTCCATTTGTTACTGATGGGTGTCAGTGGTGTTTTTTTAACCGGCGACCTGTTTAATCTCTACGTCTGGTTTGAAGTCATGTTGTTGTCGTCGTTTATCCTGCTGGCGCTGGGGGGCGAAAAACACCAGCTGGAAGGCGCCATCAAATACGTTACGCTCAATTTAGTCTCCTCGGCCCTGTTTCTAACGGCTCTGGGTATTCTGTACGGGATGCTCGGCACCCTTAACATGGCGGACTTAGCGCTTCAGATCAGCGAGGGCAAGCATGCCGGCGTTATCAGCACCCTTTCCATGTTATTTTTGGTGGCCTTCGGCATCAAGTCGGCCCTGTTCCCGCTTTTTTTCTGGCTGCCGGCTTCTTACCATACGCCCCCGGTTGCGGTTTCGGCCATATTTGCCGGTTTGCTGACCAAAGTAGGGGTGTACACGCTCATCCGGGTATTTTCGCTTTTGTTTGCAATGGATATCGCTTACACGCACACCATTATACTGGTCATCGCCGGTTTGACCATGGTAACGGGGGTACTCGGCGCTATGGCCCAAAATGAGTTTCGCCGGATCCTTTCCTTTCACATCATCAGCCAGGTCGGCTACATGGTTCTGGGATTGGGGCTGTTTACCCCGTTGGCGTTGGCCGGATCAATTTTTTACATCATGCATCATATTATCGTTAAAACCAATTTGTTTCTGGTCAGCGGCGTGGCCCGCAGGCTGCAGGGATCCTATCAGCTGGATCGACTCGGAGGCCTTTACCAGACAGCGCCGGCGCTGACGGTGATTTTTATGATTTCCGCCTTTTCGCTGGCCGGCATTCCGCCTTTGTCGGGTTTCTGGGCCAAGTTGATTCTGGTAAAAGCCAGTCTGGATATGAGCGGTTATATCATTGCCGCCACCGCCCTGGGGGTGGGCCTGTTAACCCTGTTTTCGATGGCCAAGATCTGGGCAGCGGCTTTCTGGGGCGAGGCGCCCGAGACAACGGCTCTCGGCGCAGAGCAACCCTGGAAGACCTTCAGCCTTGCTGAAAAAACCGCCTTATATTTGCCGATGATCCTGCTGGGCGCGCTAACCCTGACGATCGGACTGATGTCACAGCCTTTTTTCGAGCTGGCCACCACAGCCGCCGAGCAGTTGCTGAGTCCGGCGGGCTACATTGATGCCGTTTTGGGGGGGAAATGATGTGAAACAGATCAACGTCTTTCTGGGAAATATTTTTTTGCCGCTGGTCTGGATGGCCCTGACCGGAGCCTTTACCTTTGCCAATTTTGCAGTCGGCTTCGTCATCAGCACACTGGCCCTGTGGCTGATCAGCTCGCCTGCGGATGTTACGCTGATTGTTTATATGGCCCGGTTTTGGCGCTTTATCGGATTTTTCTTTTTCTTTGTCTGGGAACTGCTTGTAGCCAATTTACGGGTGGCCTATGAAGTCTTAACACCCGGTTTCCAGATGAGGGCGGCGATTGTCGCCATCCCCCTGGACGCTGAATCCGATCTGGAAATCACGGTTCTGGCCAATCTGATCACGCTGACGCCGGGCACCCTGAGCCTGGATGTTTCTCCGGATCGAAAAACACTGTACGTCCACGCGATGCACGTTGACGATGTGGAGGAGTTCCGTCAGGACATCAAACAGCGCATGGAGCGGCGGGTCATGGAGGTGTTTAAATGATATTGCAGGCGGCCATTTATTATATGGTTTTCCCGTTACTGAGTGTGACCCTTGTGCTGGGATTCATTCGGTTGCTTCTGGGGCCGACGCTGCCGGATCGCATCATTGCCTTCGAGCTGATGTCGATTACAGCGGCCGGTATCATTGTTGTGTCGGCCATAACCACCAACCAGGCCGTTTTGCTGGATGTGGCCAGCGCCTGGGCCATCGTATCCTTTTTGAGCGTAATTGCGTTTTCGTATTATATTGAAAAATGGAGGGGCCGGCCATGAATGAAATACTGATATCCGGGCTGCTTGTCATCGGCTCTTTTTTTATGCTGGTTGCCGGTCTGGGGATGTTGCGCATGCCGGATCTTTTTTTGCGGATGTCCTGTAGCACCAAAGCGGCCACCATTGGCGTTGGTACAATGCTGCTTGCCCTGGCGCTGTATTTCGAAGATCTGGGAGTAGCCACCCGGGCGCTGGCAACCATTTGCTTTATATTTCTGACAGCTCCGGTGGGCGCTCATCGGATTGGCCGCATTGCTTACCTGGTCGGCGTCCGGTTATGGGAAGGAACGATTACAGATGAGCTCAAGGGGGTTTATCCGGCCGATGCCTGCCTGCCTTTTGGTCAGGAATGCTTGATTCCGGATATAGACGCCCCGGAAGTCAGGAATGATATCGAGCAAGGTCCGGAATAAGAGAAAAAAGCCTGTTCGCTCTTAAAAACGTTTAACCGCCGCTATGACTGCTTCGGCAGCAGATTCGATGGGCATTCTGCCGGTATTGAGGGTCAGATCATAGTTTTCTGGGTCGGCGATATCGGCATCATAAGATCTTTTCACAAAGGCTCCGCGTCTTGCCTCTCTTCTGATAACCCGTCGTCTGGCATCTTCTTCTTTGACGCCATAGGCGCGAACAACATTTTGAATCCGGATCTGTAAAGGGGCGATCACGCGAACACTGAATCTTTGCTCCGGCGGCAAAATAAAATTGGCACCTCTGCCAACGATAACAGCCCGGCCGTGTTGTGCAATCGTGTTGATAACTTCCAACAGATGCTGCATATAAATTCCGGGATAGAGATACTGGTTTTTATACAGGGAGGCAATAAAATCCTCGATGCCGGATAGCCGTTCTTTTTCAAGCGTATCGATAACGCTGGCCCTTATCTTGGCACTTTTGGCGATGCCCTCAATGATATCCCGGTGAAAATAATCAAAACCCAGCCTTTTGGCGACCGCCTGGGCAACGAGACTGCCACCACTGCCCGGTTCCATGCTCACGCTAATCACCGGTACGCGTACCTCTGGTTTTTTGCCCGCTTTGGGTGGAGGGATTTCCCATTTTCTGATCTGGTGCTTTACAAATTGAGCAATGGATTCTTCTTTTGTGGCCATCGTAAATACCTTCTGTCCTTTACCAGGTGAAATCTCAGACGACGTCATGTTGTTTTCTGAAGGGCCGTATTTAGATAAATCGCTGCTATGTAAAATCGTTGCCCGCTATTTGAGCTGCAAGGCACCTTTGAAATGGTGCGTGCGAGATTTATCATTGCAGCACAAATAGCGGGCAACCCGGTATGGCGGGGATAATGGCCCCTGAATAAAATAACATGACCATGTCGTTTTGGAATTATTTGCCGGCCGTCATTTCCATATAGTGATCGATGAGTTTGTGTTCATCGGCTGCAGTGATCTCATCAGGCAATCTTTTTTCTGCCAGCGCGATGGCTGAATCGATGATTTCGGATCGGATGATATTTTTGGCTTCATTGATCTGGTTCTGGATCTTGCGCTGAGTTGCCTCCAACAGCATCTGGCTTTCCATGCGCGCGTCTTCTATGATTTCTTGTTTTTTCCTTTCGCCGTCTTCAACGATGCGTTGCTTTATTTTTTCAAATCGAGCAACACTGTCATTCAGCATTTCAGTTGCTTCCAGAACCTTTTCTTCGGCAGCCTGTTTTTGCTGCTCGAATTTTTTGATTTGATAATCGATTTCCT
>JASFGN010000426.1:0-3967 GCA_050123735.1 Desulfobacterales bacterium
AGAGTTTATTGTTTCCGACAGAAAGGAGGAGATAATAGATGCCCACACCTATAGTCGTAAAGATCGGAGACATCGAGCTCAACGGCGAATTCAACGATACCCCTGCCGGCCGGGCCGCCGCTGCCGCGTTGCCGTTTGACTGGAGCGGCAGTCGCTGGGGCGATGAGTATTACGGGCCGCCGGCAGTGGATATCGGAGATCACCCCGGTGAAAAAGGCGCGGTCATGAATGTCGGCGACCTGGGCTGGCATGCCCCCAACCAGTGGTTTTGCCTGTTTTTCGGACCCACCCCGGCCAGCAGCGGTGATGCGCCCGAAGCGGCGGTGCCGATTCTTACCTTGGGGAATGTCCAGGGAGACTGGATTGCACTCGGCGAGATGGGTGACTCGATATCGGCCAGACTCGAAAAAGCATAAATGTCAGATGGCGCGATCCTCATCTTTGGCAGGGTTGGCCGCAAAAGCATTTTTGCTTGAGGCCATATCAACCGCAGTATACCGGGCGTCCCCCTATTTGGGATTAAAGGTCCGCATCTCGTCCCAGGCCTTGATGCCGCCGTCGAGAAATTTGACGCGATACCGCCGCTTGTGCAAGGCGTCTGCCACCGACTGGCTGACCGACCCCCCTTTTACGCAATAGACGACAATATCCCGGTCTTTCGGAATGGAATCAATCCATTCATCCACTTTTTCCGGATCCACCCAGTGGGCGGTTTCAATTTTTTGCGGCGCTGCTGTGTAATCCGATTTTCTTCTCACATCGAGCACATGGATCTTGCGATCTTCTTCTAAAAGCTGTTGAAGTTTTTGCGGTGAAATAGACTCGGCCATCGTTTTCTCCTCGTCATCATATCCATGCCAAACAGTTAAATTGTCTTGATACCTTTTCAATGACACAAATCTCTTGGGCGTCAGTGCACCTGAGGCTGATTGAGGTTCTATATAACGAACTGATGCCAGATGAATCCGATCGCACCGGCAGCAAAAATAACCGTCATGATGCCGACTTTAAACCACTGAATGGCAACAAATGCGGCCAAGCCGATCACAGCGGCAAAGCCGTTGAAACCCCCGTCGGCGGGAACGAGCACCTGCAGCCCGAACCAGACCGCCAGATTCAAAACGACACCCACCACGGCGGCCGTGATACTGGAAAGGGCGGCCGACAGGGTGGCATTGTCACGAAATTTTTCGATGTAAGGCCCTCCCAGAAAAACAAACAGAAAACACGGCAGAAACGTAAAATAAGTGGCCACCAGCGAGCCCACCAGCCCACCCACGATCGGGTTCCAGCCTGCGGCGTGATTCCAGCCGGCCATAAAACCGACAAATTGCACCACCATGATGAGCGGGCCGGGGGTGGTCTCGGCCAGGCCTAAACCGTCGATCATCTGCGGGCCCGTCAGCCAGGCATACTGCTCGACGCCGGCCTGGGCGATGTAAGCTAAAACGGCATAGGCGCCCCCGAAGGTCAAAAAAGCGGCCTTGGTGAAAAACAGGGCCTCGGTGTAAAAAACCCGCTGGGGCAACAGGGCGTAAAGTGCGATCACCGGTATCAGCCACAGCAGTAAGAATACAACGACCAGCACAATATTCCTTCTGATAGACGGATTAATGTGACACACCTCCGGGTCTTCACAAATCTGCACATAACCCGCATCGAAATCACGGGCATCTTTGCCCCTGATGACATCAAACTTAGCCGGTAAGACATAGCGGCCGGCCAGCCCGAGAAGACCGGCGCCCAGAACGATCAACGGAAAGGGGATTTTGAAAATAAAAATAGCGATAAACGAAAGGGCGGCAATGGCGACCATAACCGCATTTTTAAGGGCCTTTTTACCGATCTTGATAACCGCCGCCATAACGATGGCCATGATGGCCGCCTTAAGGCCGTTGAACACAGCGGCCACCCAGGGAACGGTGCCATAGGCGGCATAGACGTAACTCAAGGCAAACAGGATAAAAATGGATGGAATCACAAAAAAAGCACCGGCGACGATACCGCCGGGAAGCCGGTGCAACAGCCAGCCGATATAGGTGGCCAGCTGCTGGGCTTCAGGACCGGGCAGCAGCATGCAATAGTTCAACGCATTTAAAAAACGCTCGTTGCTGACCCATCTTTTTTGATCCACCAGTTCGTGGTGCATAATCGAGATTTGCCCGGCCGGCCCCCCAAAGCTGATCAAGCCGAGTTTCAGCCAGAATTTGAACGCCGTTGCGAAGGATGGGTGCGCAATAACCGGCTGCTCGCTTTCTTTGTTTTCAACTTTCAAATTTTCTGCCACAGCTTCTGACTTCACAGCTATCCTCATGTTACAATCGCTTATGCCGCCATCCTTTTATTCGGATTATTCGGATCGTATTTATGACAGGCGGTATAATACAGTTCAAGTACCTGCAATACGAAAAAGGTAAACATTCGCAGCCGGTTGAAAAGGGCTTTGGGCATTAAAACGCCGCATTGAATCTGAAAGATGCCCTGCCTCTCATGATTAGGTACCGGGTCTTTTTTTAAAGGTCTCGATGCGATCTGAAAACAGTTTGGTGCAGGTGGGACAATAGGTGTGGTGGGATTTGGTGTCGATGTGACCGGCAGTGCGTTTGTGGATATGCTCTAAAAATTTGTGAGTTGCGAACAGTTTGCCGCACCCTTCACAGCGCTCGAGCGGATGTTTGCCGATGATTTCATCCCGGATCGAAATGGTTCTGACATTATCGGCATCAACCGCGCTGATCACATCTGTGGGACAAATATTGGCACAGGTCAGGCAGCCGATGCAGCGGCCCTCGACGGGCACCACAAAATTGCGCCCATCCCGTTTCTCCATTTTGAGGGCAGCGGGACCCACGATTTCTTTGCATACCCGGATACACAGACGGCAGCGCACGCAACCGTCCGGCGGCGGACCCGGATCGATATTATAGGCTTGGGCCAGGTCGATGATGCGTTTGGCCTGGGGCGCCATATTCAACAGATTTCGAAAGGCCCGCGTGCGGGCGCGCTGAACCGCTTCGCTCTGCGTTTTGACGACCATGCCATTTTTTGCTTTCAGGACACATGACAGCATGGTGATCTGCCGGCCGGTGGCTCTGCCCGGCACCTCAACGGCGCACAAACGACAGGATCCGGAGGGTTTGAGCGATGGATGGAAGCACAGGGTCGGAATCGGGATGTGGTTGATCCGGGCCACCTCCAGGACACTCATGTCCTCTTGCGCCTCATATTCGCTGTCATCGATGGTAATTTTAATCATGGTGGCCTCTCATACATGAGGTAAAAGTTATTCAAGTAACCCGTTGCCGACATCCGTTCAGTGATTGATTTGAGGTGGTTACAAAACCCCAGATCGCATTCGAGAGCAAGGCGCAGGCCGATCCACCGTCGCCCTCTGATAAATAACGGGCTATGTGGCGGGACAAGTGCAAAAGCGCAGCATACGATAAGTATGTGAGCATTTTAAAGAGGTCTGCAACACAGCTATCGGACGCTAGATGGGGTTTTGAAATCACTTCTAATCCTGCCCGGCATGATGCAAATCCTCGATGTACTCTCTCAGGTGATGAAGCTCGTCTGTGAGCATATTGATCTGGTGTTCGATGAGGTCGGCCAGGGTCAGCAAGCCGACGATCTCATTTTCTCTGATGACCGGCATGTGTTTGATATCCGCCTGGATCATCATGGTCATGACAGCACTGACCTCATCTTCAGTTTTGGCAATCAACAATTTGGGGGTCATCGCATCTTTTAGCCGGATATCTGAAAACGCAGCGGTTTTGTCTCGTATATGGGCACGGAAGACATCCCTCTCAGCAAAAATGCCTACCGGATGGCCGCCTTCGGTGATGATCAAGGCACTGGTGTTTTTTGCGGTCATTAAATTGATGGCATCATCAACGCTTTGATCACCGCTCAGGGTGTGAACCGGGCGAGATTTGTGTGGCAACAATTCATGCACTTTCATGGG
>JASFGN010000427.1:0-3963 GCA_050123735.1 Desulfobacterales bacterium
AATAAAACAGGGTGGAAAAAACGTCATCTTTACCGGTGCCGGTATATCCACTGAAAGCGGCATACCGGATTATCGCAGCCAGGGCGGCATCTGGGACAAATTCCGGCCGGTCTATTTCGATGAATTTATGAGCTCGCGCGAATCCCGGGTGGAATACTGGCGGCGATGGCAAGAGCTCTATCAGGGCATCCGGCAGGCACAGCCCAATGCCGGTCACACTGCCATTGCCGGACTCCATCAAATGGGCCTGTTGGAGGCAGTTATCACCCAGAATGTGGATGGCCTTCACCAGGCGGCCGGGATCGGGGAGGATAACATAATCGAGCTGCACGGCAACACCCGGCGCATTCGCTGCATGAGCTGCCGCAGGATCACATCCACCGCAGACACATGCAAGCGTTTACAATCCGGAGATGCGGCGCCGGAATGTGAGTGCGGCGGCTATCTGAAACCCGACACCATTTCATTCGGACAGGCCATGCCGGTCAATGAAGTTGAAAGAGCCGTCGCACTTTCCCGGGGCTGTGACTTTTTCATGGTGGTGGGCTCCACCCTGCTGGTGCAACCGGCGGCCCATATGCCGGTGTATGCCCGTCAAAACAATGCCTTTCTGGCAATTGTCAACCTCTCGGAAACCCCCTGTGATAATATGTGCGATGTGCTGATCCGGGATAAAGCCGGCAAAGTACTGCAGCGGATCGTGAGTGTAATTGAAAATGGATAAAATTGG
Source organism: Desulfobacterales bacterium (assembly GCA_050123735.1). Lineage (GTDB taxonomy): Bacteria > Desulfobacterota > Desulfobacteria > Desulfobacterales > JAHEIW01 > JAHEIW01. The sequence goes on from JASFGN010000427.1 coordinate 731, forward strand.
CCACGGACCCACACAGACTCACACAGACAGGTCTTTTCCTCGGGCGACTCTGCCCGAGGAAAAACTGTATGCCCTGCGGGCAACAGTTTTAATCATCATAAGATGTATTTTAAGTCGACCCATTATAACCCATATCATCAGGGATAGTGATCATATAATTTTTAAATCGCAAAGCGATTAACTGTTTTTGTTCGGCCAATGTCGGCCGAACAAAAGGTTAGTGTGAGTCTGTGTGGGTCTGTGGCTAATTACAATTACATAAAGATCAACGAACCTTGATATTATCGATAACCTTAACGGTGCCTTCGGTGCTGCGCGACAATTCGAGGGCCCGGTCCCGCTGATATTTGGTGCTGACGACCCCGGTGAGGGTTACGACCCCTAAATAGACGTCCACATCAATATTCAGACTGCGGACTTCCGGTTCGGCAATCAGTTTGGCTTTGATTTTGTTGCTGATCACATTGTCGTCCCAGACATCACCAAAACTTCTTTCGCCGACTTGAATATTATTGGAGACCGATTTGACGCCCGGCACGCTTTGCGCAATCTGGGACGCGCGTTTGGCTTCGTTCGGCGTGGCGACTGCTCCGGATAGCGTAACGTGACCGCCGATGGTATCGACGTCGATCTGACGGGCTTTAACAATTTTGTCCTTCATCATTGCGTGGTTGATCCGCGTGGTGATCGTGGAATCATCCACCATGGTCTCGACCGGGTTTTTACCGGACTCCCGGGTGCCGGCGCAGCCGGAGATCGCGACCAGCATAACGATCCATATGAGTAAAATCTTTTTCATGTTTCCAGCTCCCTTGCTTCGTTCTATCCGAAGATTATAATAAAAACGGTGAAGGTGTATCCGTATGAGCAGATGCAAATTTTATGCTAATCTCCGTAAAATAGAATTTTTAAATTATTATAAATAGTTATAAAAAATATGCCGGCAAACTGAACAGGCAACTGTATACAAAAAGTCAAATTATGGGCTTTCGTGCGTCAAATTTATGGAGTGAGGAAAGAATAAAATGCAGATTGTCAACAATCTTCATGCATTCGTGTGGCAGTCGCCGACCGCCAACAATTGTAATGCCTTTTTTATCGATGGGCCCACCCGGGTGCTGATCGACCCGGGACACCGCGCCCTGTTTGACCATGTTGAACTGGGATTGAGGGATTTAGGGCTGAACGCAGACGATATCGATCTGGTCATCTGCACCCATGCACATCCGGATCATCTGGAAGGTGTTCAGCTTTTTAGAAAAAATTCAACTCTGTTCACTCTGAGCGAGATCGAATGGCAATGGGCCCTGAGCACCGGCAAAGGCATGAGCGCAGCCTACGGGATCGATATCGCGGCCATCACGCCTGACTTTTTCCTGCAGGAGGGCACCCTTGCCCTGGACGGTCTTGAATTCCAAATTTATCATACGCCCGGTCATTCGCCGGGTTCGATATGCCTGTCCTGGCCGGCGCAAAAAGCGCTGTTTACCGGTGACCTGGTTTTTAAAGATGGCATCGGGCGCACCGATTTACCCGGCGGCGATGGGGCCCTGATCAAAGAAAGCATCCAGCGTATGGCGCGGCTTGATGTCGAACTGCTGCTGTCGGGGCACGGCGATATCATTTCCGGTGCCCGCGAAGTCAGCTCAAATTTTAAGCGCATCGAGAAATACTGGTTCGGGTTTATATAAAGACGGAGGGCAAAAGATTGGTATTATAAATTCCAGGTCCGCATTGGGTCGATTTTCTTTCACTTTAAACCCAATTTACTAAACCCCAAGATTTTATATTGGCGGATCATCGGCGGGGACAATCCATTTGATGCCGGCATCATAGAAGCTGTATACGGATGGCCGGTAGACATCTACCGGCAAGGTGGCCGCCTGATGGTGGCCCCAAAGATTGAATAAACGGAGGAAAATTTATGACATGCCAAATACCGCAAGAGACCGTTCAAAGAGTCATCGACTTTCACGGGCATTCATGCCCGGGTTTGGCCATCGGCATCAGGGCCTCGGAGCTGGCGCGCCGGCAGCTCGGTGATCTGTCGGATTCGGAGCTGGTGTGCATCGCCGAAACAGACATGTGCGGGGTCGATGCCGTGCAATACCTGACCGGCTGTACCTTTGGCAAAGGCAATCTGATTCACAGGGACTACGGCAAGATGGCCTTCACCTTCTTTAATCGCAAAGAAGGCCGGGGGTTTCGATGCCTGCTCAAGCCTGGATCAAGGGATGAGATTTACGAGGAAATGTCTGCGCTGCAGCGCAAAATCGCCTCCGGCGAAGCCAGCGACCAGGAGCAGACGCGCTGCAATGAACTCAGGCGGCAAATGGAGGAGCGGCTGATGGCTTCAGACCTCGACGAGCTTTTCGACGTCATGGAACCAAAAGAGCCGATGCCCGGATCGGCCCGCATCCTGGCCAGCCTTGTCTGTGAAGCCTGCGGCGAGTCAACGATGGAATCCCGCACGCGCCGCTTCGCAGGCAAAACGCTTTGCCAGCCTTGTTTCGACAGGGTGGAGCAAAAAATTTGATCTGGTTGCTTCTCAGTGCAATTTCGCCCTCCCTTCAAAGATACGATGCTCGGTCGTAATAAAGCTATTGATGCGTATGCAGGTCTGAAGGGGATGATACAAGATAGAATTTTCTTGAACGCTGCTGATTGCAGAGAGGGAAAAGATAACCTCGACGGGCATCGAGGTGGAAGTTTGCTAAGCATTTATAGAAATCTTGGCAGGTACTGATAATGGCTATGGCAGACAGACATCAATCATTTGATTGCACGGGTATTTTAGCACCGCAGAATTTGCATTTCACCGGTTTGCTTTTTTGGTCTAAAGAAACATTGTTCACCTTTTTGCATGTCGGGCATGTTCGTTTATGTTTAAGAAAATTTCGGAGAATTGCCGAGATAAAAAATGGGTTCAATTTCTTAACTCCTCATAAACGCTTCGTATTCCATAAACACAATATGAGCCTTATTGCGTATTCGCACGCTAGATTTTCAGATTGCAACATTCATTATACACTATTTCCCAATACTCTTCGTTAGTGCATACTTGCATTATGTTTAAATATTCTTGAACTAAAGAATAATGGAGCTTTTAGAAACTGAGAAAACAGGCGGTAGAAGCGGACGTAATATGGTACAGTGCGGTGGCAGTTCTGGTCAGTCTTTAGTCCGTACAATATTTAATATAGGGTATCAAGAATTTATGAAAACCACAAGAT
>JASFGN010000428.1:0-3949 GCA_050123735.1 Desulfobacterales bacterium
AATCCTTTAACAGCTTAATTTTATATGTAAAATCACCTTCCAGAAACACAATGGGGTATTCACCACTTTTTAGTTCAAGTTTGTTTTTATAGGCATCACAGATTATATTGTTCAGTCGAAGTAATTCCTTCCGGTCATACTTTCTGCCGTTATAGCCGACCCATGCATCCATTATGTTGGATGAATCTTTTGCTTTTATGATTAATGCAAATTCAATAATTGTCTGTGTATCTTGTAAGTCTAGCCCGCAATCATTGGATAGAGATACAGCCATCTTGTTGAAATAAATTTTATTGGAATAAATATAATCCGGCTGGTCTTGCCTCATTTGCGCCAATACTGCTTCGGCTTCTTCCAGGATTTGGCTTTCCTCAAGTTCTGCTGCTGCTCTACGTTTTTCACTTTTGTTTTTTTCCGGTTCCAATGGATAGGGTATATTCAATTCCAGCCCTTCTCTGGCTTGGCGAGTTAATGCATCTTCATCGACTTTACCATACGCACCTGCAACTGCAATCTTTCTATCATCATAAATACGAATTGCTGTTTTCTGAATATCCCTGCTTCTGACCGCGGCTACTTTACCCTGAACGATACTCAAGCTAGTATCATTCTGTTGTATTGAATATTTTTCTCGAATCATTTTCTTCCTCACTAATCTGCTTTTAACCTACATCAAGGCTTTTTACCCGAACATATGGTCCACCCCATCCAACCGGCAATGAACGCTGCTCCATTTTACCGCAGCCACCGAGTATGGGTGCACCCAGTTTTAATTTGTCTGAAACCCCGTCTATATCATTTAATGTCTGAAAGACTGTCCCGGACACAAATGAAATCTTCAACCGCTTTGTAATTTTACCTCCTTCAATCAGATAAGCCCTGCAAGGAGCAAGGGTAAAGGTAGACATGCCCGAACCATGTTTCAGGGTTTCAATATACACGCCTTTTTTAACAGGTTGAAGGAGGTCATCAAAACTTAAGGTGCCCGGTTCAATATAGGTGGTAGTCATTCTTACAATTGGTTCAAACTCAAAATTAACGGCCCTGGCATTACCGGTCAATTCTTCTCCTAGGTCCGCTGCAGTTACAGAGCTATGTAATCGCCCGGAAAGAAATCCGTTTTTTATTAAATATGTTTTCCTAGCTTTACTGCCCTCATCATCATAAGGGACAAAGCCAATACCTATATTGTTACCATCATCCACAATGGATAAGAGATCTGCTCCGACTTTCTTGCCGATTGCCCATTCCTTTTTCATTGTCTCATCACTAACCATAAAATCCGCTTCACTCTTATGCCCGAAACTTTCATGGGCAAAAACTCCGGCTGCTTCCGGCGAAAGCACTACAGGATAGGATCCGCTTTCAATTTCCTGTGCTTCCAGAAGAAATTTAACCGCTTCGGTATAACTTTCAAGAATTGTTTCACCCGTTTGTTGTATTTCTGTATATATATTTCCTGCGCAGTCAATCCAGTCCTCATAAGTCCTCTCACCTTCAGCGAGTTTAAATGATAACCGAAATCCAACCCGCTGATAATCCCAGTGCAGGGCCGCGCCTTTACTTGAGTAGAAACTTTTCTTTACATTCTGGTCGAGATAATTAAGGCGCCACATTTTTACATATGGTTTTCCGTCAATTAAATTTTCATAAGTCTTAAGATCTTTCAGCTTGTCATTCTTGGATATACTTCTTACAGACTTCGCATCATCAAAACGGAAATATTCACCTTGATTCACTTCCAAACATGCAATACCCGGATGATCAGCTATGCTGGAATTTTTAGTGGCCATTGTTGCCAGACGGTCTATTTCCCCCTGCACGTTATCACTTGAGGTTGTGGCAGCATAATACCAACGCCCTCCGTCGAAAACACGTATAAAAGCGGCCCTATATGATTGCTCCTTCATGTTTTCCAGGTTTTTTAAGGTTATCTGGATTTTGCTTTCGAAAACATCTTCGATACGCACATCGGTATACAATCCATCCGGAAACTGAAACATTTTTTTCTCCTGATTCTCTGAGAGGGGATGGGGTCAGACCTCCATTAGCGTACTCAATTTTTTGTATTTCCCCCTGAGCGATTTATCTTTATCGCGGAAAGCGTCGAAAGCGGGACGGTCATGAAAAAATGCATATCTCATGATAGTAATTTATTATTGGGGGATCTCCCAAGGCAGGTTAATAATACTATTTTAATGGTTGAAGGTCGACCAGCAATCGTTGCCACGACACCGCCCGGATTTTCTCACTTAGGGGAAACGTATTTTCCCCGGCATGAAAAACATCCAAGCGGTTTAGTTTTAAATCAGAAAGAGCGCTGCGCATTGAAGGCGTGACGCGCGGCGATGTCGTTCGTTTGAATTCAAACCCGTATCGTCGGCTTCCCCGTATGACCAAAAGATCCAGTTCAGCGCCGCCATGTGTGGCCCAGAAATAGCATTCCTCCGGAAAAGCCTGCAGCCGTCGGATGACTTGTTGTAGGAGAAAACCCTCCCAGGATGCGCCAACCTTTGGGTGACCTTCCAGATCGGCCATACTTCGGAGGTTTAGCAGAGTGTGAAGAACGCCGGAGTCGGTGATATATATTTTTGGCGCCTTTACCTGGCGCTTTGAAATGTTCGCATGCCATGGCTGAAGCTGTCGAATGACCAAAGCGGAAGTCAGCAAATCCAAGTAATTTCTTACCGTCGTATCAGCAACCCCGAAAGATCGTCCAAATTCTGAAGAATTCCAAATCTGGCCGTGATAATGGGCGAGCATGGTCCAGAAACGCTGCAATGTGGTCGAACGAATGGTAATACCAAGCTGAGGAAGGTCACGCTCCAGAAAGGCGCGAATGAAGCCTCGCAGCCATTCATAACAATGTGAATTTGTCCTCGCTAAGTAGGCGCGGGGAAATCCCCCGCGCAACCAGAGACGTTTATGTTTTTCAATTCCGATTTCGTCGAAAGCAAAACCGTTCAGTTGGTGATAAACGATACGACCGGCGAGGGTCTCGGAACTTTGGCGCAGGAGATTGGGTGATGCGCTTCCTAAAACCAAAAAGCGCAATGGCGATCTAGGTCGATCAACCAAAACGCGCAAGACCTGAAAAAGATCCGGCAGGCGTTGAACTTCGTCGATTACCACCAGTCCAGTCAGATCTTTTAGTACCAGCATCGGATCAGCTAACCGCGCTATGTCTTCCGGACTTTCCAGATCAAAATAAGATGATTTTTGACGGGCTTCTTTCACGAAAAATCGCGCCAGCGTGGTTTTTCCGACCTGACGTGCACCGATTATGCCCACAACCGGGTGACGTTTGAGCAGTCCATGAAGCGCATCGATTTCTTGCCTGCGGTCAATCATGGAAACTTACTATATTGAAAACTCGGTGATGTCAACAGAATTTTCAAGGTAACAGGAATGGATAATAATAACCAACTGACGGCTTTTTAGACGGCTTTAGTTCCCCTAAACGGATTTTAACGGTCGAAAAAGGTAATAAAATCAGACGGAATACGCTCTCACTCAGCCTCTCACGCCGCTAACGCGGGTTCGAATCCCCCTGGGATCACCAGAAAAAAAAGAGCGCCTCTATCTTGAGGCGCTTTTTTAGTGGTTAGGACGTCCCGCATCGCATGCGGGATAACGCGGGTTCGAATCCCGCTGGGATCATCCTTCTTCGCTTGAAGCTTCGCAGGACAGGCCAGCCTTCACTTGGAGCGCAGCGTAAAGAGAAGGCTGCCGCGGCGTAGCTCCGCGGAGCGAAGACGTGCCGTTTTCCGGCATGAGCTGTCAAAGCATTTTTCTATGCTACGGATTCCGGAAGGTAACCTGTCTGGGTCTTGGACCATAAAACTGCAAACCTTTGAATTCCTTAAAACGCCCATTTTGGCCCCAAAATAACACCGCTAAGCCCAAAAATTAGCCTTATTTTTGGGCTCTTTTTCAAAATTATAATTGA
>JASFGN010000429.1:0-3948 GCA_050123735.1 Desulfobacterales bacterium
AATGCTCACATACCGGCGTGTAGGCTGCGCTTTCTTGCTTGTCCCGCCATAGCCCGCTGCTTATCAGCGGGCGACGGCGGATCGGCCGGTGCCTAGCTCTTTGACGCGATCCACTACTTTTGAGATAGATTCTATGAAGTTGAAATCCAAAATAGAGCAAATCAGAACTTCTGACCTGCTAATATAATGTTATTCCATATCGCTGTCAATTGAGAGATCGTTTGAAAACAAATCGTTACGAGAAATTTGAACCACTTGCTTGGATTAAAATTTTTAGAAAAAAACGAGACGCTGCGACAACAACTTTATAATCAAACCAGAGAGGGGCGTCTGCGCTGACGCTTGGTGCTGAATCCGATCAAAAATCCCACAATCAGTACCGCTGAACCGGCCAGAAACCATTTAATGGCGTAATTCATCTCCATTCTGGTCACCTGCTCTTCAAGCTTTTGGGCTTTTTCGGTTTGTTCGGCCAGCTGCGATGCCACATGCTCATAATTGGTTTTAAGGGCGATATATTCGCTTGCTTCTGATTTCAGCGTCTTGAATTCAGTGCTCGTTTTTTGCAGCTGTTGTTGTGTTGTTTCAAACTGGGCTTTGAACTCTTTGTTTTCAGCTTGCAGCCTGTTGTTTTCCTCGATGAGGGAAGCTGCCTGAGCCATCAAATTTTTATGTTTGCTCTCCAAGCGCTCAAGCCTGAGACCATCTGTTGGCTCAGGGCTAAGATAACGGCTAAGCGCCCAACCCTCTTTGCCGTTAGGCATTTTAACCTGCGACCACTCATCTCCTTTTTTTACCACATCAACGATCTGCCCGGATTCGAGCACCGCCAGAATTTTGTTTTCGGTACTCGGCCCGGATCTTAATGTTATTTTCAAATTATCTGATATATACATGGTCTCTGCCTGTATGGTCGTGGCAAACAAGCATAGTATCAGCAACATCCCGCATAATTCGAATCGTTTGAAAAAATCATTCATAACAGGCCCTTTCAGAGTCAACGACCACCCGCATAGCGGGTGGCTTGGATTTGTCCGCCATAGATAATGCCATATGCCACAAATACAGGCGGGAAAAACAGGGGCGCGAAGTGCCCCGATCGTTGCGGGTGAAACCGGGTGCTTCGCACCCGGTTTGAAAACCCAATCATTCTGAATTTTATTTTACAATATTCTGTTAAAATAGTAAAATTTGACCATAACGCCTTTAAATTTATTGACAAATATGCTAATTTTGAGTTTACTGTTGGACAATCAATAGGTATCAACGGTTTTTTCGAGCTGTTTCGGCTAAACCGGTATCAATGATGGTGCTGCGATATGATCGCTTATGATTTGAAATGTAGCGACAGCCATGCGTTTGAAGGCTGGTTTGAGGACAGCAAAGCCTATGAAAGTCAGAAAAAAAAGGGCTTGGTTGCCTGTCCGGTGTGCAATAGCACCCGTGTGTCCAGGATACCCTCAACTTTTGCCATTAAGTCCTCCCAGATCCCCAAAAAAGTTTCGCTCGAGGGTGAACACCTCAAAAAAATTGGCAAAGAAATAGTTGATTTTGTCCAAAAAAATTTTGACGACGTCGGTTGCGATTTTGCAAAAGAAGCATTGAAAATTCATTACGGCGTTGAAGAGCCGCGCAACATCCGCGGCGTCAGTACCAAGGAAGAAGAAAAAATGCTCAAAGAAGAGGGCATTGAATTTCTAAAAATCCCCATGCCGGAGAGGCCTGACACTGACGCCTAGCACTTCCAGCCTGCCGCCTTAAGATTTAAAATTAATCCTGTTTTCGGGAGTCGCCGACTCTAAATTTTCCCTAAAAATATCGAAGGGTACTTGTCATAAGAGCGCGTGGACGCAGGCTTCGGCAAGCTCCAGCAGAAAGGTCGGATACATGCCCAGGCCGACCATGGCAAGGATCAGTAAACCCGTTAGCAGTTTCAGCGGTGGGGACAGCTGCAGATCAGGCTGGACAGTGTCCGGTTTGAGCAAATAGGCCGCTTTTAAAACCAGCAGGTAGTAATAAAGGGAGATCAAAACATTAATCATGGCGATCAGCACCAGTGTGAAGTAGCCCTGCTGCATGGCGGCCAAAAAGACAAAGAGCTTGGCGCTGAAACCAATGGTTGGTGGAATGCCGGCCAGACTGAAAACGGATACCATCAGGGTCATCGCAAGGAGCGGGGACCGCTGGTGCAGCCCGGCCAGTTCTTTAATCTGGATATTGCGCCCATCATCGGCCACTTTAACGACCACCAGAAAAGCGCTGAACTTCATGATCAGTAAAGCCCCGGCATAAAAGATAACACTGCCATAGCCGTCCGGGTTCATACTTAATATCCCGATCAACAGGTAACCGGCATGGGCGACCGTTGAATAAGCCAGCAGCCGTTTGATGTCTTGCTGGACAATGGCGGCCAGGTTACCCACCGTCATCGAAACGATTGCGAGCGTTACCAGAGCATGCGCCAGATAGCTGCCCGCGGCGCCGCTGCCTGCAGCAGCGACCATTCGGATGAGAAGGGCAATGGCAGCCACCTTTGAGGCCGTGGCGATATAAGCCGTCACCTGGTTGGTAGCACCCTGGTACACATCCGGCGCCCAGAAATGAAAGGGGAAAACCGCCAGTTTGAAAAAAAAACCGCTGAGCGTCAGCAGCAGCCCGAGGATGACGACCGGCTGGTCGATCACGGCGGGAATCACCCGTAACATATCATCAACATGGGCCACCTGGGTCGTCGCGTACAGTAAAGCCAGGCCAAAGAGCATCACCGCCGATGCGGTGATGCCGATCAGAAAATATTTAATGCCGGCTTCGATGGCCGGGTCTTTCTCCCTTCTCAAAGCCACCAGAATGTAGAGGGCATAACTGGAAAGCTCAAGGGATACGTACATCGCCAGCAGGTGCACGCTGCTGACCAGCATGAGCATCGCCAGGGTGCAGACAAAAAGGAGCAGGTAAAAATCCGAATGGTACTTTTCACGGATGCCACTGACATTCGGGCACAGGCAAACAATCAGAAACAGCCCCAGGGCCAGCAAAACCTTGAACACCTGTGAAAACAAATCAACCTGATAAGCGCTGGAAAAAAGAACACCCTCTGATCGGACCGCCAGGAGACAAACCAGCACACCGCCGGCTGCCAGCAGCAATGCGCTGAAATAATCACGCCTTGAATCTACGCGCCGCAGCATAGACAGCGCCAAAAACCAAAGGCTGACCAGAAGATAATAGATTTCGGGACTGAATATCAACCACTTCATCAGGGTAACCCGCTCATGAATGGAATTGTAGCCGTATCGATGAGATCAAACAGCAGCGACGGAAAAAGTCCGAAAAACACCAGAACGACAATCAGGATCATACGGGGTATCCCCAGCCGAAAGGGTACATCCGGCAACTGCTCATATTTGGTATTTTGGGGGCCGTAAAATGTTTTTTGCACGACCCGCAGCATGAACAGGGCACTGATCACCAGGGCCGCCACGGCCATCCCGCCGCGAAATGGATAGACCTTGAAGGCCGAAATAAACACCACCAGCTCTCCCCAGAAGCTGGCCAGGCAGGGCACCCCCATACTGGCCATGGCCGCCACGATAAAATAGGTGGAGGCCACAGGCATCGTTCGGCTGAGGCCGCCCAGCTCGTCAATGGCCTTTGTATGCGTCCGATCGTAAATATAGCCCACCGAGGAAAAGAATAGAGCGGTCATCACCCCGTGGGCAAACATTTGAAAAATAGCCCCGTTGAGGCCATCAACGCTGACGGTTGATAATCCCAGGCCGACAATGCCCATGTGCGAGACACTGGAATACCCGATCACATATTTCAGATCGGTCTGGCGCAGGCCGGCCAGGGCGCCGTAAACGATACCCACAGCAGCCAAAGAGGCCATCAAAGTCGACCAGTATTGCCATCCTTGCGGACACAGAAAAATCGCTACCCGCAACACAC
>JASFGN010000430.1:0-3940 GCA_050123735.1 Desulfobacterales bacterium
ACGCTTTTTGGGGGACTCCTTTATATTTTGCTGGCACCGGGCCTTCATATAAATGTGATGCAGCATGCTATAGGAGCTGAATCGCTTGACGAACCTCATATATCTTTGGAAGCTGACAACCAGCCCTTGGGCGAAGTACCGGATAAAATTACCCTGGATACAGCTTTTGAATTCAGGTGGAATGATCAGTGGAGCGCTTATCCGGTCTATGCTTCGCCTCAAAGCCCTCACGAACAAAATTAGCCGCCTCAGGCCGGTTAATGGCAGCGTCAGGCAATGACCCTGCTTTTTTCCCAAACGTTGAATATCGCGCAACATATCGGTACCCTTGAATCGTCCAAATCAGTGTGACATTCGTTTTATACCGCTCGCGAATGAAGTCATTTCACAGGCAGACCCCTGTAAAGCATCCGCCCGGGCCGCTTCCGGCAACCTGTACACCGGCCAATTCAACAACCGTATGATCCAAATTCATTCTTGACATGAGTATTATTTGTACATACTCAGCACGGGAGTAGATGAAATACATTAACATCATATCAGGAGGACTCTGAAAATGGAGCTCAAGGAAATAAAACTTGAAAATTTGGAGGCGCAATCCTTTATCGAGGAGCAGTGCCGGGCAATTTCTTCTGAAGTTGGCGATTCAATAGCGATTAATGCGCTTTCAGGAGGCGTGGATTCTTCCGTGGTGAGTATGTTGGGGCATCGCGCATTGGGAGACAGATTGAAGACCTACTTTATTGACAATGGAATTATGCGTGCAGGGGAGCCTGAATATGTGGTGTCCATCATTGAGCAATGTGGCGTTCCGGTGGAACTTGTTGATGCGCAGGATGAATTTTTTGATGCTTTGAAAGGCAAAATCGATCCGGAAGAGAAACGACAGGCCATCACAGACACCTTTTATAAATCGGTATTCGGTCGTCTGGTCAGGGAAAGCGGGACGCGGTTTCTTTTGCAGGGCACTAATTTTACGGATGTCGAAGAAACAGTGGCTGGGATCAAACGCCAGCATAACATTCTGGCGCAGCTTGGCATCGACACCGAAGAGGCTTACGGTTATAAGGTTATCGAGCCAATTATTCAGCTCAGAAAGCCCTCCGTGCGGGCTTTGGGAAAGGCCCTGGGATTGCCTGAGGAGATATTCAACCGCCCCCCATTTCCGGGTCCGGCCCTTGCGGCCAGGGTAATCGGTGAAACGACCCGTGAACGAGTCGCGCTGGTGCGCATGGCAACCGCTGTGGTCGAGCAGGAGTTAGCCGGGGTCGACGCTTTCCAATACCTGGCCATTTTGCATGAGGACCGGGTGACCGGGATAAGAGACGGAGAGCGAGATTACGGCTTTCAGATAGAGGTTCGATGCTGGGATAGCGAAGACGCAGTTACCGGCTCTCCAACCAGATTACCATATGAAATTCTTGAAACACTGGCATCGCGAATCACTTCCGAGGTTCCCGGAGTGGTCAGTGTAACTTACAACATCAGTTCAAAGCCACCTTCAACAATAGAAGCCGTATAGATCGGGGATCAAGGAGAAAGCCTTCCCAATTTAGCGTATCAGAAAAACGGGGCATATTCCGATTTGCGATAAAAGGATTGTATGCGTCACCGACCGGGAAACGATTTAACTTGTATCCAAATGTCAATATGTCACGGATCTTCCCCTGGCTCCCGGACATGACGTTCAGAAAAAAAATTCCCGATCACTTTTCTGCTATCTTGTAACTGATCGAAATCCCCGCACTGCTGGTGGTATCAATTGTCGTTTTGAAATTGGGCAGGTCTTTTACGTAATCAATAAATTCACGGATGCCCTCAGACCATGTGTTTCTTGCATTATGCGCCGTAAAGCAACCGCCAACTTCAAGTTTCGGTGCAAGCGCCGTGAAATAATTTTTGGACCAGTCTTTGTCCGCGTCAGCAAATACAAAATCAAATGGGCCCTTCAGCTTTTCCACAAGCTCGTGGGCATCTGCCAGGCGGGCATCGATATATTCCGAAAGTCCGGCCTCTTTAAAATTGGCAAGCGCCTTCTGATGTCTGCCTTCATCAATTTCTATCGTTATGAGTTTGCCCCCTGTTTTGCTCAACGCCCATGCTATCCAGATCGCTGAAAGCCCGGTGGAGGTCCCGATTTCGACAGCCCTGGTGTATTTGTTTTTAATGATCAGATCATACAGAACCTGACCATCCGAATACGGGATGTTCCAATCATGCCATTTGCCTCTGGTGTTTTCCAGAAACATTCTTACCTTCTCATCAAGCGCCGGGTTGTCCTGGAGCGCTTCACAGTGGCCGCTGCGGATTGAAAATCCCATCATGACGATGAAGGAAAGCAAGATAAAGGGTATCCAAATTTTTGCAAAGCCGATTATTTTTTTCATTTTTGCCCCCAAAATGGCGCTTTATGTATTATTGCGTTTTATTTTCAAGAAAATAACGATTAAAAAGCAAGGTATCCAAATCCATATCAGCTCGCTTATTAAGACCACCAAACCTCGTTGACTTAAAAAGCCTTTAATACTCAATGGAGAGACTTCGAGAGGCGTCCATGGAAAAAAGTACCTGCTATTGGTAAACGGTGAGAGCAACGCAATACCGTGTCCACCATTGGTCAAAGTATCCAGAAGCCCATGGCTGGCTGTGAGAATAAAAAAGTAAAGAACATATTTCCACCACCGATTTGAAAAAATCACTTCTTTTCTATAAAAAATGAAAATGATTAATATACTTAGTAGTGCTGCGAAAAATGGAGAGTGAAAGAAACCTCTGTGACCCAAAAAATGATAGGGCGGTATGTACAACCAGCGGTAACCAATGACGTCAGCATCTGGAAGTGTCGAACATGCGATGCTCAAAATCCAAAATTTCAAGGATTCTTTTCCGGAGCTAAAACTGTATGCGGAGGTACCGGCGACTACAGAATGCGTTATAATTGTCGGCAAAGCAGTTTCCTATCTACAGTATCAAGGTGCACGCACCAATCGCAGGAGCTTTAATCGTTTGACTGCAGCAATAAAGGATTCAATACTTCCAGCCTTGAATGTACCATCTAGTATTTTCCAACTTCATATTAAAAACAACGAGACCATTATAATCCCCTCGGGCCATATAAATCTTCACTTCAGCTTTATCGCCGGAAACCGTCATCTTGGGTTTTCCTAACGCGATCGGAGGGTTTTCAGCAAGTCTTATGGGAAGAATTTTAATATAATCGGCCTTGGAAATGATCTGTCGATCCCTGCCGGTCATTATCGCAGCGTTTTGATGGATGAGATTCTCAATTTTTTTAGAATCCTTTGTGTTTACGCCATTCTGAAAATCCAACATAATTTTTTTCAGCGCCCGCTCTTGAGGGGATTTCGGCTCATAATCAGTTAAAGGCTCATTTTGCCCACAAGATAGCATGGCCGTTATGACCATAGCAGATACAAGATGTTTGACCATCATTTTTATCCTGATTTATTTTTTGAATTCGAAAATTTGTGTTTAATTGCCGGTATCAGTCTGATCTTTATTGAGAATATCGCGAGAAAAGAATAACCGGTGATATAGATTTCTGGAATTAAAAATCCCAGCTCTCATTTAAAGAAGTGGGATTTTTGTATTTCAATATTTTTTAACCCTTGACCTTGCTTGCCGCGCCATAGCCCATTGGGCGCCGGCGGGAACCGTTAACCTTTCCTCTATCATGGCTACCTCGTGATTGGGGTTAGCACACCATGGATGGAAAACTAAATATCAAAAAATTTCCATTAACGTCAATATGTCACGGGTGTTCTCATCTCCCCCCAGATCATTTTATGCCTTAGAAGGCCCATTTTATCCTCAAAATGGCCGTTCTAAGCCCCAAAAACAGCTCTTTTTCATGTCTTTTTTATGAGTTATCAGATACTTATCGTGGTCAGACCCTAATTTCGCAAACCTTATTTATCCA
>JASFGN010000431.1:0-3939 GCA_050123735.1 Desulfobacterales bacterium
TCGAAGGCGGGATCAAGGCATTAAATGCCACCGGCATGGAGGCCAGAACCAGGACGACCTTCAGCGGCAGGCCATTATCGATTTGGCCGAAGCCAAACATATATGCCAGAGATGTTGCCAGGATGGAGACCAGGAAAAATTTGATGACCGAAACCGAAACACATTCATTAAGATAATCACGGACCTTTCTGAATCTCAGCGCCAGCCCAATAGAGGCCAACAGCAAAATGGTGCCCAGCGGCACAAAAATGGAAATGATGGTCTTATAAAAAACAGGTCGCTGGGCACCGCTAAAATTGAGCAAACCGCCAAGGATGAGGCTGGAAAGCGCCACCAGAATAAACGGATCCCGGCTCAGGCTTTTGATCCGTTCGCTGACACGCTCCTGGCCGGAGCTGCTGCTGTAATATTTGGCAATCGGAAATCCAATAGAATAATAGGACAGCTCTTCAAACAGTTTATAGATCGGAACCAGGGCAAATCCTTTCTCGCCTAAAAATACAAAACACACCATGGCACCGATGGAACCAATATTGGTAAACGCACCGCATCCATAAAGAGCGCCGGTTTTTTGCGGCTCTAACTTAAACATATGGGCGACAATGATTGCCATCACGCCTCCGGCCAGAAGTGCAGAAAGTCCGATAAAGGGAAGCGCAACCAGGGCAACACTTTTTAAACTCACGACCCAGATCGCGCCGACGATGGCAACCGGATTGAGAAAAAGAAGGGCGATGCGCTGCAACAGCTTTCTGAGGTCATCGATGTGAATGGGCAATTTGATCTGCTCTGTTCTGACCAGAACCTGAATCACATACCCCACCGACAACCCGAATAAAATGATGCCAAATGAATAGATAAATTTTGTCATACGCGCTGCCCGCTTGAGACCGCTGCTCGATTCTAAAGTGATGCCTTATACCCTGTAAATTGCAGTTATGGCAACCCTCTCTGGATGTCTGGTCGGTGCGGATATTGAATATGTATTGACAGACAGTCGATTTCCAATTTACAAAATTTTTAAACTGTTAAAAAAACACATTTTACCGGGAATGAATTCAATGAGCATTCACAAACCCCGAAAGATTATCGTTGCCGTTGCCCCGACCGGCCAAAAAATTAAAGCCCCTTCAGTCAATCCGTTGAATCCGAAAGATATCGCCCAACAGGTGATTGCCTGTCAGAAGGCCGGCGCCAGCATGGTTCATATGCATGTGCGGGATCAGCAGGGAAAGCAGACCGAAGATATCACGGATTTTTCCGCAACCCTGGACCTCATCCGAAAAGATTCGGAAATTGTCATTCAGGGCTCCACCGGCGGTCTGACCGATTTAACCCTGGAGCAGCGCTGTGTGGCTTTAGACGATCCCCGTGTCGAAGTGGCCTCCTTAAATCTGGGCTCCATCAATTTCGGTGAAGATGTCTACATTAACCGTATGCCGGATATTCGCTACTGGGCCCGCAGGATGGAAGAAACCCGCGTGGTCCCTGAGCTTGAGATTTTTGCCGCCGGTATGCTGCCTGCCTACCGTCAGCTGGTCGATGAAGGGGTGCTCAAACCGCCCTATTCGATCGGTTTTGTTCTGGGGGTGCGCTGGGCGTTGCCGGCCGATCCCGAAGCACTTTTTTTTATGAAAACCCTTTTGCCCGAAAAAAATGTGCCCTGGGGAGTGATCCATTCCGGCATGCACGATTTTGCCCTGCTGGCAACCGCCATCGGCCTGGGGGCTTCGGTGGTGCGCGTGGGTTTTGAAGACAGCGCCTATTTTGCGCCGGGCAGAGCCGCCCTGACAAATGCCGAGCTGGTTGAACGGATCGTTTCGCTGATCGAACAGATGGGATGCGAAGCGGCCACCTGTGATGAGGCCAGAGAAATTCTTGAGATCGGAAAATAACATGTCCGTTTCGCTATTTTGATTGGATTTAACGCTGAACCTGTTCGTAGGGGGCACAACGCGAAAAATGAGCCAAATGAATAAAGTGAAGAAGTTGAAGATAGCTCTGATTCCGGGCGACGGCATCGGCCGGGAGGTGCTGCCCGAGGGGGTAAGGGTGCTAAAGGATCTGGCTGCCCGTTATGGTTTTGCGGTTCAATTCGAGACATTTCCTTATGGCTGTCATTACTATTTAAAGCATGGATTCATGATGCCTGACGATGGTATTGAGCAGCTGAGCCGTTTTGATGCTCTGTTGCTTGGAGCCGTGGGCGATCCCGACGTGCCCGATCACATCTCCCTGTGGGGATTGTTGATTCCCATCCGCCGACACTTTGAGCAATATGTCAATCTGCGCCCGGTGCGCTTGCTGCCCGGCATCCGCTCGCCGCTGGCCGATCGCCTGGTCGAAGATATCGATTTTTACATCGTCAGGGAAAACAACGAAGGCGAGTATTCGCAAATCGGCGGACGACTTTACGAGGGAACCGAACGCGAGATTGTCATCCAGGAGTCGATCTTTACGCGCCGGGGTGTTGATCGCATCCTGCGCTATGCATTTAAGCTGGCGCAAAGCCGGCCAAAAAAGCATTTGACCTCGGCCACCAAATCAAACGGCATTATTCACACCATGCCTTTCTGGGACGAGCGTTTTAAAGAGATTGCCAGAGAATTTGGAGATGTCAGGGCCGATCAGTTTCATATCGATATTTTAAGCGCCCATTTCGTTCAGCATCCGGACTGGTTCGATGTGGTCGTGGCCAGCAACCTGTTCGGTGATATTCTGTCTGATCTGGGACCGGCCGTGGCCGGCGGGATCGGCATTGCGCCTTCGGCCAACCTCAATCCGGAAAGAGCCCACCCGTCCATGTTCGAGCCCGTCCACGGCTCGGCGCCGGACATCGCCGGCAAGGGGATTGCCAACCCCATCGCCATGTTGTGGTCGGTGGTAATGATGCTGGAATTTTTCGATCAAAAAGATGCCGCTGCAGATTTGATGGGTGCCATTGAAGCGGTTACAGCAGAGGGAAAAGTATTGACGCCGGATCTGGGTGGACAGGCCGGCACCGCCGAGTTTACCGGTGCCGTGCTGGCCAGGATGGTACGGCCTTAACATCTATTCGGACTTATCTTTCAGAGCGTCAAGCTGTTTGACAAGCTCGTTGTAAGTGTCTGCGTCGAACTGATCGATTGCGGTGGCGTGCGCCTTCCAGGTTTGCAGGCACATTTTGGCGTCATGCGGGCTGTTTTGCTCGATATAAAACTCAAAGCACTTCAAAGAGTCGTTGACCGATTTTTGGTACAGTTGCTGCTTGAATTCCTCATATAGTTGGGGATCGAATTTACCGGCATCCATGGCCGCCGCGCGCCAGACGTTCAGTCTGACGCGGCCGGCGTAAAAGCCTTCCTTTTCCAGGGCCCGCTTTACCCGCCAGAGGGCATTGGCCGCCTCCATATTGAGCATCCGCTGCCGCGCTTTCTCCTCTTCGGTCTGCTCGGCGCATACCAACGGCGCAATGCTGTGGCTCAGAAGCAGAACCCCATAAAAGCAAAGCGTTATGATCCAGACATTTTTGTGCTTTTTCAGTTTATGCATATGTCAAATCCAGACCGCGGATGATGCCAGCCATTCGATCATCAGTTTATTCACGCTCAAAATTTAATTCTATCGTAAAATGAAAAATTGGTCAAAACCCCTGGTTGAATGGCCTTCGTTGCGGGAACCATCAAAAGAGGTTGATCCCTGGGGGTCTAAAAGATATAAATATACATCTTTCAGCAGAAGTCAGAGGACAGAGGTCAGAAAACAGATGACAGAGCGCAGGATACGACGAAGAAGATGAAATATGGAGCAGGGGATAAAATGATGCTATATCCCAGCAAGGTGGTGATTGAAGAGCAGGGGCTGCGCGATGGCCTGCAGAGCGAAAAAACCATAGTGCCCACCGCCAAAAAATTAAAGATCGTCGACGCCCTGGTTGATGCCGGGGTGCGCCGCATTCAG
>JASFGN010000432.1:0-3933 GCA_050123735.1 Desulfobacterales bacterium
CGGCTTTGGCGATGAACCCGTGCGGCAATTTCCAGTGCCTCCCGCGGCCGCCGGCGAATGCACGCCAAACAGAGACCCAGGACCTGCGAAATGTCCGGCGAGCTCCGTTCACATAGGGTGCAGAGGGCCATCGTTCATTCCAGGGTTCGGAGGTTCAGGGTCCAGGGTTATATGGTTGAAACCTTCTGTCCTATAATTCTGTCTTCTGTCAGCCAACGTCTATTATCCAGCCCTTGAACCTTTGAAAGCGGAACCTTTGAACCGGATGACGAACACCTATTGTTGCTTGGACTCCGCTAATGAGGCCAACGCAATCACGGTGTCCAGCTGATCCTTGACCGGATTTTGATTGAGCCCCTCCAGATGATCCAGTTGATGCTTGAGTTTTTCAAAGGCCCTGGCCGTGATCCGGTTGGTGGAGGCCGCGGCCCGGATACACAGTTGCAGGGTAAAGAAGCTTAAGAACAGGACCAGGCCGATGGCCCAGAAGGCATGCATGAAAAAATCACCGGAGAGGTACGCGCCGGTGAAAAAGGACTCCAGGGTCAACCAGCCGCAGTAGCCCAGGATGCCGATGGCGGGCAGATTAAAAAGGACCTGAACGAACAGGCCACTGAGTTTGGCGGTTAAGCGTTGGACCTGGCCGTCGAGGGCTCCGCCCCAGATGGCGGCCAGCTTTTGTTCGAATCCGGCGGTGCCGGACAGTGCGTCTTCGACGTTGCGAATCGAGCTGACAAAGCCGCCGCGAACCAGGGATTTGGCAATTTCGGGCCAGCTTTCAAGAACCGCCAGTCGATAGTTTCTAAAAGCTGCTTCCATCTGCCGGTCTTGTTGCGGATCTTCAAGGGCTAATGGGGCATCCTTGGACTGTTTCAGAGCTGACAACCGGTTGAGCACCTGGCGCACCGGCCGGCCGAATCGTAAAACGGCCATCAGACCGCTGCCAAAGATCAACAGTCGCGCCCAGATGGCAATCATCCAGCCCATGGGGCCCAGCCAGCGCTGAGCCAGTTTTTGATACACCAGCACATTCAACCCGAACAATTGATGCTCCCCGCTTTCCTGCATACCGGCCAGGGCATCTTCGAGGGCTTTTTTTTCAGCAGCAGCGATGCGCTCGGCCGCGTCGGACAGAACGGATTTATGGTCTAAAACCTGGCGGCCGGCCTCCTCAAAAACAAAATCCCGCAGGCGCCGGACATTTTCAAGGCGCCGGTCAATGACATACCCGGCCTGGTTGATGGTGTTGGCGACCAGCTGCTGCAATTCTTCGAATTCATCAAAGTTGTGTCGCGGCGCTGCGGCGGCATCCCAGTCCGGATCGTTCAGGTTGCGCCGGGCGGATATGCAAAACACCCGATCGGCCGGCACCTGCCAGCCCCGGTTTATATGTTCCAGAAAATCCGGCACGATTTGATCCTTGAGCTCCGCTTCGGCCAGGCGGTCGCATTTGTTAAGGACGCACACCAGCGATTCACCGCTGAAATTGGGAATAAAGCGCGCCAGAAAATCAACATGATCCCGTCGTTTGGGATTTTCAGCATCAAACACGCAGATCAGCATATCGGACCGGGCAATGGTCTTTTCAACGATCGGAATATGTTTGCGAAACGCCCGGCTGTCAGTATCGGGCGTGTCCACCAACAGAACGTGCTCGAAATGCACGGCCGCCGGGTTCGAACGGGTCTCGACGATGTCACTGTCCAGTTCTTCGACCAGTTGATCACTATCGCCCGGATGGGCGCTGAAAACGATTAAATGGTCGGTGGTGGGGCGCTGATGGCCGATATCGGAAAGATCATCCACCCCCGCCAGGGCATTCAGCAGGGTGGATTTTCCGGATCCGCTGGGCCCGACAAGCGTCAGCACCAGCTTGCGCTCGAAGCGCTCGGCGATGCTCTGGATCATGCTGGTGGCCTGGTGGCACTGTTTTTCAAGACCACGTCCCGGCAACCAGAGAGGTGCCTGGCCAAGCTCGACACTCAGCCGCTGCAGATCATTTTTGCATTCGGCAATTATTCCCAGAGCCTTTAAGATAGCCGTGTTACGATCAAAATTCATGGGTTACCCCAGCTCCTGTTCGCAGACATCCATGCTGGTTTGCAATGCCGCCAGTTCAGCGGTTGCCCGTTCGATGGTTTCGCCCACCTTGCCGATCGTGGCACCGGTGATGGTATCCTCGAAAAGCTGCTGCACCTTTTTGAGTTTATGCTCAAACCAGGCCCGGGCAATGGGACCCAGCATGGTCTGCAGCTGGTGTTGATCGGCTTTTTTCATCTGGGTGGTCACCGGTATGGCCACCAGCGCATAGAGGTCTTTGGCCCCGAAAAGCCCGGTTAACTTGACCTTGATGCCGGCGGCGCCGACGGGATCGCCGGTGGACAGCACATAGGTCACGGCCGCGGTGGCCGGTAAGACGTTGAGCGACGCCCAGAAAGTCTGGCTGATTTTGGACCACAGCCCCATCCGGCTGCGAAACTCGTTGGCCAGAGCTTTTAAATCCTTGAGCATGTCGGCGGGGATGTCCAGCAATTCTTCCTTTTCCGACAGGATCGTCTGCAGCATGCTTTTAAAATCCCGGTCCCGCAGGCGCGCCTGCTCCGGTAAAACAGCCGGATGGGTGTCGACAAAAAACCGCAGGATGCGATCCTGATCGGCAGCTTCCGCCCGCGGGTTTTGCGTATCTGTAATGCCGCGTACCATCCGAATGCGCTTCACACATTCAGCCATCCGCTCAACCACCGGATCGTTCAACGAGCCGCTAACCGAGATCTGCGGGCCGATGGCCTGGGCGTGTAAACTGGTCACCGCGGTGACCAGGTCTTCTTCGAGCTTTTTATTGAAATCGGCGGATTCCTGTTTTCCTTCGGTCCCCGGGGCAATGCGGGCCTTCGCCCAGCCGGCGGCGCCGAAAAGCATTTTGAGGGGAAACTCGATGACATTGCCGGTTTTGCGCATAAACTTGATATGGGCCGGATCGGTTTTGGCCCAGATCTTGGCAAAGCGCTTCATGACCCGATCCATGGGAAAATGTTTGAGGGCTTCGTGCACGTACTGGCTCTGGACGATTTGAAAGGCATCCAGATAGAGCTGCAGCTCATCCAGTGAGCAGCGGGCATCCGCCAGAAAGGCTTCAGCCTTTTTGAAAACATCCGCCAGGATGGAGCCGTGCAATTCGAGTCGCAATTGCGGAGCATCGATGGCGGCCAGCGCCGCATCGAATGCGGCGGCATTTGCAGTCACGGGCCGCAGCTGCATGAATTGCTCACCGGCCGCCACGCGATTGTCTTCATCCGTGCGGTAAATGCCCAGAATATGGTCACCGCCGTTAGCGCCGTAAATACCGTCGGCCACGGTCATGGCATGCTCGCGCACCTCCGCGTCGCTGAAATTTGGATAAACTCGATAGATTAGAAAACATTTACGGGTGCCGATGCCGGTCAGCATTTCGGACATAAAGTCGGTGTTGTCCCGGTTGTTATAATTGGAGTTTGTAAAAATATAAATAAAGATATCAGAGGCTTCCAGCGCCATGCGGGTGACATCCCGGTTGGTGTATTCGCCTCTGGCGCCGGTGTCAAAGTCCGGGGTGTCCAGTAACACCAGATCCTGCGGCCCGGTGCGGTTGATCACATACAGCGGATTGCCGGGACGGGTGAGCTCGGCGCTGTCTTTGAGCGGCTGCAGATCGGCTTTAAAGGGCTCGGCCAGATCGACAACGATCCGATTTTGCGTTACCAGGTATTCGGGAACGGAAAACAGAACCCGGCGGTTCATGCCGGCCCGGCCGCCGGCGGGCGCCAGTGCCTCTCCGGCCAGGGAGTTGAACAGCGTGGATTTCCCGGAGGAACCGCCGCCGCAAATGGCCGCCACAATCGGAAAATCGGTTGAAAAGCGGGGAATCAATTTGGCTTCCACAATATGGCGCCAGGA
>JASFGN010000433.1:0-3923 GCA_050123735.1 Desulfobacterales bacterium
CCGGCCTACTGATTACAAATCAGTTGCTCTACCAGCTGAGCTACGCTGGCCTAACAACTTAACCGCTTTAAATCATTTTTAAATTATGAAGATATAGAATGAGATGATTTCCCGCACCTAAAACCGTTATTTCTAGATATAAAATAGAAAAATAGCAAACTTGATTAAATGTCACTATATCGATTTATTGTTGATTAAATAAGAATATCTGCTTATTTTGCCATTTTTTCTCTTAATTTTTTATTATTTTAATATTTTTTACGATATTTTAGTTAATGTGATCAGGCGGAATTTAGATCAGAAACCTTAAGCCAGGGGCCTTGAGTTTAACCTGTGATCCTTATTTCAGCCTCCGATGGCTTAAGTTGAGGGTGAGGGTATCCTTAATTTAAGACGGATTTTCGGTATTCATTCAGATAAAAATCTGATAACATATCAATATATCAATAAAACCAAAATTCGCCATTTGAATGCGACCTTTTATCAAAAAGCATTCTACGATTAATTCCATGGTCTTTCAAGGTTTTTCGAATCGAAACCCAAAAAAGTCAATAAGGGGTGAATGCCGCCGGCTGTCGCTTTTGCCTTCGCCATTTTTGCCAGACGGCAGCCGGCCGGGGTTAAGTTTTTATAAAAATTGACGATATTGAATATAATCAGAAAAAAAAGAATTCCGTATTTCGTTTTACTAACTTAGAAAATGGTGATATAACAAAAAAAAATTAAAAAATAGGAATAGGACTGATGAAGAGAGGCTTTTATTTCCTGTCGTGCTGTTTGTGGATTTTCTTTACAGGTTGCGGACATTTAATTCAAAACCCATCCGGGTCTGCGGACAACCAGGGTCAAAAAACCGTTGCGAAGACCACCGCCGCCGGCCATTCCGACGGGGGCGCCGGGTTTAATGGCACGGTCAACACCTTCAAGATCAACGGCTCCAGTCTGGACGATCAAGAGCTGGGATCTTACGAAGAAGCCAAAACCGAGGTCCTGACGAAAAAGGATGAAAGTGTGTTGGACGAAGCACTTGATCTGTGCCAAGTGTCGCAGGAGTTCTGGCAAAACGGTGAGCTCGAGAATGCGCTCGATGCGCTGGACCAGGCCTATGCCTTAATCCTGAAGGCTGATGCATCCGACCATGCCAAACTCATCCAACAAAAAGAAGACCTGCGGTTTATGATCTCAAAGCGCATACTGGAAATATATGCCTCTCGTCATATTGTTGTAAACGGCAGCTATAACGAGATTCCCAGAGTCTTGAATAAACATGTCCAGCTCGAGATCGATCGATTTACGGTCGGCCCTGAAAGGGAATTCTTTGTCCAATCCTATCAGCGCTCCGGTCGCTACCGTCAGCATATTGTGGCTGCACTCAGGGAGGCCGGACTGCCTGAAGAACTGTCATGGCTGCCGCTCATCGAGAGTGGATTCAAGGTAAACGCGCTTTCGCGCTCACGGGCACTGGGGCTGTGGCAATTTATTCCATCTACCGGTTACAAATTCGGGCTCAAAAGAAACAAATTAATCGATGAGCGTATGGATCCGGAAAAATCAACCCGGGCCGCCATTGATTATCTTAAGGAGCTTCACGCCATTTTTGGCGATTGGACGACTGTTTTGGCCGCTTACAACTGCGGTGAAGGAAGGGTGTTAAATGTTATCCGGCGCCAAAACCTTAACTATCTGGACAACTTCTGGGATCTTTACGAACGGCTGCCCCGGGAAACCGCACGCTACGTGCCCCGGTTTCTGGCAACCCTGCATATTTTGGATCAACCGGAAAAGTATGGGTTGAACCTGACAGACGTGGATGTGCCGCCCCAGTATGAAACGATTACGATTTCAAAGCAGGTGCACCTGAAGGATGTTGCCCGTTCAATTGGCGTGAGCGAAAAAGAGATCTACGAACTCAATCCTGAATTGCGGTATAAGATCTGCCCGGAAGATGAATATCCGCTCAACGTGCCACCTTACAAAGGCGAATTTCTGCTGGCCCAACTGGATAAGATCCCGGTTTCTCGTCCCCCGCAACGCGCCTATGTCTATCACCGAGTTCGTCCCGGTCAAACCCTTTCCTTAATCGCCAAGCGTTACCGGACCAGTGTCGGCACCATTATGCGCGCAAACAATTTGCGCAAGTCCAATTATATCGTTGCCGGGCGATTACTTAAAATACCCAGCAACGGTTATCGCTACCAGTCGCCGAAAGCGTCAAAATCGCAGCACGGTCGCCGGGCGGTGCATGTGGTCGAAAAGGGCGATTCGCTCTGGACCATCGCCAAACAATACGGAACGACAACCAAAAAAATCCAGCAGCTCAATCAGCTGTCATCCACCAGCCTGTATAAAGGTCAAAAACTTGTAATATTTGATGATAAGAAGACGCTCTCAAAAGTTGAGGGTTTAGAGACCTACAGAGTGAAGTCAGGGGACAGTCCTTTTATAATTGCCAAGCGGCACAATATGGCCTTGAACCGCTTTTTATCCATAAATCAACTTTGGCCGAGCTCTAAAATTTATCCCGGACAAACGGTTTTCGTCGAGTAAGGCTATCCCCAAAGCCCTTCCCGGCGATCAGCAGAAAAGGCACGTGCGGCTTGACTGTTGTTGAGGTCATGCTTACCCGTGGCAACTGGCAGCGACGGACTCCTGTGCAATCTGTAGATCGCTCTTTTGACTTGCATCCCGCTCAACTCCTTCATAATATAGTTAGGTTTAAGATCGTGTCCCAGAAATAATTGACAAAATAAGAGCCGGCCACGTCATTTTCTGAAGATACACATTAGAGTTTTGATTAAAAGAATTCCAAGCGCCAAATGACAATTCACAAATCATATCCAAATTCAATATATCAATAATTCATGCATGCTTTGGGTTTGATGGATTGGATTTTTAGATTTATTTGAAATTTGAGGATTGTCATCTGGGATTTAGTGGCTTTATTTACAAAAACACCAATGGATCTTAACCCTTTGCGTATTGTTCATTATACAAGAAACTTGACACTGGTAAGGAGCCCATATTGCCAGAGCAAATTGCAGGATATATAGACACACGAGGAGCCAGGCATGCATCCCATCAACTACGGTCTTGAAGGCAAAGTTTTTGTGGTCACCGGCGGCAGCCGGGGTATCGGATTTGAAATCGCCAGATGCCTGCTCGAGCAAAAGGCCCGGGTGGTGATCTGCGGTCGCAAACAGGATGGACTCAATCGGGCCGCTGAAAAGCTCTCAGCCGGCAAGGATCTCCTGCCGCTTGCCGCCCATATTGCCAAATCCGAGGCGGTCGAAATATTATTCGATCAAACCCTGCAGCACTTTGGTCAGCTTGACGGCCTCATCAACAATGTCGGTATGAACATCATTAGCGGGGTGGTGGATGCCGACCCCGATGTGTGGCGCAAAATCATCGATTCCAACCTAAACGGCACGTTTTTATGTTCCCGCAAGGCCGGTCAAATCCTGCGCGAACAGAAAAAAGGCAAAATCGTTAACATGTCTTCCATCGCCGCACAGAGATCCGCCCCGGCAATGGGAATATATGGCGTGGCCAAAGCCGGCATCGAAATGCTGACCAAGGTAATGGCGCAAGAATTAGCACCGTTTAATGTCCAGGTAAACGCGGTCGCCCCGTGTATGGTTCGCACCACTTTTAGCGAGCCTTTCTGGTCAGATAAAGCGCTGCATGACGCCGTTGTGAACACCATTCCACTGGGTCGAATTGCCGAGCCCATCGATATCGCCCATCCAACCCTTTTTCTGTGCTCAGCCGGATCGGATTTTATGACCGGTCAAACCCTGAATGTAGACGGTGGTGCCAGTGCCATATGAAGAAGGCTCCCACGCGCACGACCACCTGGTATGTCATAACCGGAGCGCCGTGTTCGGGTAAAACAGCTGTCATCAAGCAACTGGAGCAACGGG
>JASFGN010000434.1:0-3919 GCA_050123735.1 Desulfobacterales bacterium
CACCACCACCGCCGTATCCCGGGTGCTGTTCCAGTAAGTGGCGTGCTTGCGATTGTTGAGCAGATATTTCACCAGACCGGGCGCTTTTTTACCGGCCGGGTCGGTGCGCGCCAGCAGCTTGAGGTAATAAGCGTGGGCCTCGGTTTCCGATCCATACCAGTACCACCAGTAATGGCTGTTGGGCAGGTTCAGATAGGCGGTCTGGTTTTCATCGTCGACGACCAGAAACTGTTCGATATTTTGAATCATCATGGCCAGTTTCTGATTGTCTTCGACCGTGGCCAGCGCCAGGCCGAACAGGGCCTTGGCATAGACCGCCAGGCTGTTGCGATCCCGATACAGATAGGCGCGCATGTTTTTGTTTTCGGCGGCCGCATCGGTCAATACCATGTAAACCAGGGCATCCAGATTGTCGGCCCGGGATTTTCCCTTCTTTTGGGTGCGGTCCCAGAGGCGCAAGCGCTCTATTTCTTTGGCCTGATAATCTTTGAGCCACTGGATGCCCCGGGCGAGCACCTGCTCGGGCAGGGTCACCCCGTTTTGCCGGGCAATCTGCAACCCATGAACCACCAGGGCCGTGGTATGCGGATAGGACTGCTCGCCGTAGCCGCTAAACCAGCCCCAGCCGCCGTCGGACAGCTGCATGCCAACCAGGCGCCGGATGCCGGCAGCCACCATGGATGCGACTTGATCTTCATCAAATACCGGGTTGTGATCATAGCGCTGCCATTGTGCGGCCCGCCGGGTGTCGGCACCGATTTCCTGCGGATTTAAATTGGCGCGCTTGTTTTGAATAGCAGCCAGATCAAGGCCCATTCGTTTTAAGGCTTGCTGGGTGATCACGGTGGGCAAAAAGCGATTTAAGGTTTGTTCGGTGCAACCGTAAGGATAGCTGACCAGATACGGCAGGGCATCCACCATGGCGCCGGCCAGTGTCGGCGAATAACGCAGCTCCAGGCGGGATTGATCCGCGCGCCGGGCGGCGGGCACCTGAAACTGGATCCGGGCCCGGGTCTGATCGGCGCGCATAAAGCCGCTTTTAGGTACCTGCTTGAGCATGCCGTGCACGTAAACCGGAAAGCCCATCTGCATGGCGTCGGATTCTTCATCGGTCAGCGCCAGCATGCGCACCACCGCCTCACCTTCCCTGATGACGCGAACGCGCCAGTCCACCCGCTGCTCACCATTGGCTTCAACAGATATGGAGCGGGTTTGTTGCTGGCTGTTGATCAGTGCCAGGCAGCCGCCGTCTAACTCCAGCCTGACACTGGCGGATTTGCGGCGCTTTAAATAATTATGCACGTTGGCCGAAAGCACCACCTCATCGGTTTCTACAAAAAACCGGGGGGCCTGCAGGCGCACGATCAGATCCTTGCGAGTCACCCATTCGGCATCTCCCTGGCCGACTCGCGTGCCGTGTCCCATGGCCCAGACTTTGACCTGCCAGCCGGTCAGGTTTTCAGGCATTTTAAAAGCGACGTCGGCCATTCCCTGTGCGTTTGTCATGATGTTGGCCGACCAGAAGGCGGTATCGGATAATTTGCTGCGCACCGCTGGCTGGACCAGCTCGCCGTCGGCCGAAAGGTCGGTTTCGGCGGTTTTGTCTTCCAGCGCAGCCTCGGCCGGCCCGGGCGACCGGGCCGCCCCGGCTTCAAGCGCTACCTGCGAACGGGCCTCTTTCAGCTTGACGGCCGATTCGTTTCCGGACGTATCGGTTATGATGAGATCGCCAAATACCCCGATGGGCTTCATGGGCGGCTCATTTTTTTTGAGCAGGTTGGCAAACCAGCGTTCCAGACTGGACTCCTGGTAGGACTGATGCTGCCGTCGCCATTTCCAGAAAAAGGAGCGAATCTCCGGCACGTTGGAGCCGCCGGAAATGTATTCGACCGCACGGTCATACACGCTGATGACCGCCGAGCCCTGAAAAGGCTCACCATTAAAATCGGTTAGCCGAACGCTGAGTGTGGCCGTCTGCCCCGGGCGGTAGTCTTTCCGGGCAGGCGTGACGCTTACATTGAGCACCCGTTTTTCAGGCGGCACCGCTATTTCACGCACCTCCGTGTGCACTTTGCCGTCATAAACCGTGAAAGCCTCCACAAAAAAGTTGGGCATGTCCTTTTTTGATATATGAATCATCTCGCGGGCGCTTTTGCCGCGCGGGGTGATGACTTTGGGCGGCAGATAGATGCCGTTTGCCGGGCGCACGAAAAACACCACGGCCGCGCCCGCCCGATCGGTGTTGATCTGCAGCAGTACCGTGTCCCCGGGCACATATTCAGCCTTATCGGCAATCAATTCGATCTTGGCAAAACGATAGTCGGCAGCGTCATCCCCCCGGCCGCGGACGGTAAAAATATAGCCGCCTTCAATGGCATGTCCTTTGGTATCCGTAACGGTATAGGACAGCCGGTACTGACCGGAAAGGGACGCCTGGATCTTCAGGGCGGCATGGCCCTGGTCGTCGGTGTTCAGATCCCAGCTGGCCACTTCACTTTCCAGGGGCTGGTTGTTGCGATGGGTAATGCGCAGCAATTTGAGCCGGCCCCGGCCGGCAACCGGGTCCTGACTGAGCGTCTGGGCCTTGAAGCTGGCGTTGATCGTATCGCCAACCCGGTAATGGCCGCGATCCAACCAGGTATAGACTTTAAACGCTTTGCGGGCCACCAGCACCTGACCCTGGCCGACAATGGTTCGCCGTGATTGATCCCGTACTTCGGCTGT
Organism: Desulfobacterales bacterium; assembly: GCA_050123735.1. Lineage (GTDB taxonomy): Bacteria > Desulfobacterota > Desulfobacteria > Desulfobacterales > JAHEIW01 > JAHEIW01. The sequence continues at coordinate 2,725 of JASFGN010000434.1, forward strand.
GATGGTATAGCGATGGTCGCTGTCGCCGTGGATCAGTTTGGCCAGGGTGGTATCGATGGGGATCTTGACGGTGCCATCCCGGCCGATGTTCACCTCGCCGTCGGCCACGATTTCCGGGGGCTGCGTCGGCTGCTGCGGCCACCAGCTCCAGATCGGCCTGAGGCAACCCCAGTCTTTCCAGCCCGGGTACCAGGGATAATCATAGGCATACCACCAGTAGCCCGGTCCATAAAACCAGTCCCAGTAAAAACGTGGATACCAGCGGCTGTCATGTTCAGAGCGCAACACCTTGTATTTAACCCGGGCGTCGGTGACCGGTGAGCCGAAGTAATAGGTGGCTTTAATCGTGGCACTGATCTTTTCACCGAGCATGACCGGCTCAGCGGGTGCTTCGACGCTGACTTCAAATTCGGGTTTTTTGTATTCTTCCACTCTGAAGGTCTGGCCGCCGTACACGCTGCTGCGGCCATGGGAGATGCGGTATTCACCCAATGGCGCCTCTGCCGGGATAGTAAACTCGCCCGTGATACCGCCATAGGCATCGGCCGTGAGGTGTTGCGAATAGATTTGCTCGTTTTTCGGATTGTGGATCCGAACATTAAACTGCAGACCGGCAAAGGCAGACGTGTCGTCTTTATCATAGCGGGCGTGCCGCACCCAGGCCTTGAATTTAACCGTCTGGCCCGGCCGGTATACCGGGCGGTCGGTCATGACCAGGGTTTTGGTCTGATGATATTCGGTATCATCATAATTGGGATACCAGACACTGGAAAAACCCAAAAAGGCCAGACGGCCGGCGCGGGTGGTGGCGGTTGCCAGCCAGGACATATTTTGAGCCATCTGAGACGACCCGACAATTACCAGGCCGTTTGGATCGGTTTCCATGGTTAATTCCCGGTGAAGGATGCGGTAACGATGGGTGCCTTCAATGGAACGGGTGCGGTAGCCGAAAAATTCGAGGTTGACGCCGGCCAGCGCTTGGCCGCTGACCGCGTCGGCAACATAATACAGCATCTGTTGTTTGAGGGGTTTTTTAACGATCACCGTATCCGCCACCCAGACAATGATGCGGGCGATGTTACCGTCCTGCATTCGGGCGGTGACCAGGTATGCACCGGCTGTTTTGAGGGCATCGGGGAATTGAACCGTGACGTGCCGATCCCAGTGTCGCTCGTCGGGATCCAGATTCAGCTGC
>JASFGN010000435.1:0-3918 GCA_050123735.1 Desulfobacterales bacterium
CGGGCTGTGTGTGGCCTCGTGCCGCTCGGGCGCCATTCATCTAAAAGGCTTCGACACCGGCCAGATTTTCGCCCAGCTCAAGACGTGCCTGTTTGAAGAAGTACCGTCAGAGTCCATTATAGGTTAAAGTTTACTGAAACGCGGATTCCGGTGGCAGGGTTATATTGGAATTGTTCAATTGGTCTTATTGGTTAAATTGGTTGAGCTAATCGAACCAATTGAACTAATTAAACCAATCAAACAAATTTAACGGCCCCCAACTGGCTGGCACCTAATTTAAAAATCATAGATTGTAAATCCCGCGAAGGTGGTTGAACAATGAAAACCTTTACAAACCTGATCGAAGATGTGCAAAAACCGGGGCTATGCCATCGCTGCGGCGGGTGCGTTACCTTTTGCACGGCCATCAACTATGGCGCACTGGAGCTGGACAACGAGGGCAAGCCCCGCTATGCGGATGAAGCCAAATGCATCGAATGCGGCCTGTGCTATACCATCTGCCCTGAAATTGACGAGCTGGACGCGGAAACCCGCAAAAGCTCGGGCTGGAAAGCACCCATCGGAAGGGTCATTGAGACCCGCATTGCCCGGGCCACCGATTCCAGGATCCGCCGAAAAGCCACCGACGGCGGGGTGGTGACCGCCCTGCTGGTGCATCTGTTTAAACGCGGCCGCATCGACGGCGCCATCGTCACCAAACCGGCCGGTCCGTTTCAGCGCCTGCCGTTTCTGGCTGAGACTGAAAAAGACATCATGGATGCCGCCGGCTTTTCCTTTGACACCTCTCACGGCATGACAAGCTACAGCGATTATTATTTAACTTACTCGCAGGTCAAAGAATTCGATCCGTTGATCAAAAAGGGACTTCAGCGCGTGGCTTTTGTGGGCACCCCCTGCCAGATCAATGCCGTTCGCCGCATGCAATCCCTGGGAATCATTCCCTCAGATTCCATTAAATTCTGCCTGGGTCTGTTTTGTTCGGGCAATTTTGTCTTCGGCAAAAAAGAGCAGGAAAAGCTCGGCCGGATCGGCGGGTTTAAATTTAAAGACGTTAAAAAAATAAATATCAAAGAAGAGCTGATCGTCCACTTGAAAAGTGGGCAAAAAAAAATCATGATGCTCGAAGAGCTGGAGTTCATGAAACGCTTCGCCTGCTATTTTTGTCCCGATTATGCGGCCGAGTACGCCGATATTTCCTTTGGCGGTATCGGCTCTGAGGAAGGTTGGACTACCGTCATCACCCGCACGCCCGTCGGTCGCGCCATTTTTGCCGATGCCAGGCCCGCAGCCATCGAGGAAAACCGCACTAAAGATTTTCCCAAAAGAACGGCGCAGGTGCTTAAAAAAGTGCAGACCTGGTCGGCCCGCAAAAAAGAAACGGCCACACAAAACCGCAAAGTGCTGGATCTCAAATTTCCCGGTATCAAAAAAGACAGCTGATTTTCAGTTTTCTATCATCTTAATTTTGAAGTTCCGGTGGTGTCATTGAGCAATTTCACATTATCATCCGAATCGAAGTCGATCCTGCGCAGAGGTTGCCTGCGCTCGAATTGCCGGCGGTCATTTTGTCAGTCATTATCTGGAACAGCACTCCGGATTATTGACCGGGGCCAATTAGTATTTTTCCGGCGGTCATTGCCTTTTGATATTCCAAAATGCCAGCGGGGACATCTTCCAGTCTGAGCTTTTTGCGTACCTGGGTGGCAAAAGACCCATCGGCAAATCGTTTTTGGATCTGGCCGGTGGCCTGAAAGACGCGCAGAAAGCCCGCTTTGCGGATCCAGTCCGTTAACCAGAATCCCTCCACCCGTTTGCGGCCAAAGATCAAATCGCGACCGTCAAGACCACCGGCGGGTTCGAATGAAAGCACCCCGTATACCAGCACCATGGCACCCGGCGCCATGGCCCCTAAAATCCTGCCGGTCATCTCCCCGCAAACGGCATCAAAACCGATAGTTGCCTTTAAGCGGCGGCATTCTTCCCGCAGCCGCGCTTCAAAACTCACTGATTCTGAATTCAATACCACTTCCGCTCCCAATGCTCTCAGCAAATCTTCCTGCTCTTGGCGGCGCACGACATTAATCAACGGCATTCCGGCATCTCTGGCCAGACGCAATACCATACGCCCCAGCTGACTGGCAGCCGCCGTCTGGACGATGGCGCGATGCCTGCCCCTTTTGGCCGTATCCACCATGGCCCAGGCCGTGAGCGGATTAATCAGCAGAGTGGCACCCTGCTCGAAAGATAAGCCCTTGCGCAACGGCACACAGCCTTTGACATCCGCCAGGTAAAATTCGGCCCAGGTGCCGTCGGCATCCGATTGACCGCCGCAGGCCACCCGCCTGCCTGTGAGCCATTTGCCCATCAGCCCCCCGCCGCTGGCAACCACCGTGCCGGCGCCTTCCCAGCCCGGCACGGCGGGCAGTGGTTTTTTTACGCCGTACAGGCCCTGCATAAATATCAGATCGGACGGATTGCACGGGGCAGCCTCTATGCGGACGAGCACCTGACCCGGGCCCGGCCGCGGGGTCGGCTTTCGCACAACGCGCAAACTATGCACAGCGGTGGCTATATGTTCATCATAATTTTGCAGCTCGAGCACCTGCATTTCCGAGGGTATTGATGTAGACATGATAATTTTTCCTTTTTTGTAAATCTGAATTGAAGTTCATGTTTGTAGACAAAAAGCACACAATGAAACTGAGCAAAAAAGAAAAAGAGCTGCTTGAATCCGTTGAGCGCGGAGAATGGGAATCCATCCCCGATTTTGAAATTGAGGCCAAACGGTATCAGGAGTACGCCAAGGCAACCTTGCGCAAAGATAAACGCGTTAATATCCGCATATCAGAAAAGGATCTGGTCGGTCTCCAAAAACGGGCCCTGCAGGAAGGCCTTCCCTACCAGACTCTAATTTCAAGCATCCTGCATAAGTATGTAACCGGCCAGCTCAGGGAAAAGGCTATTTGATAAATATGAGTAACTGAATTTAGCCCTCAAATAATTCATCTTTCGTCGGCTGATGCACCATATTTCTGCGCTTTAATTTTCAAGGGATTCCATCGCTTCCTTTGCCTGCGTTAAATACCCATCCGCTTCTGTTTCTTCAAATATTTCGATCGCTCTGAGAAAACACTTTTTGGCTTTGTCGAATCTTTTTTTTGCCCTGTGAAGGATTCCCAGATCTAAATAGCAACGCCCTAATGTCCCTTTGTCACCGACCTTTTTCGCCTGTTGGATGGCTTTGTTATAGTGGGTTTGCGCTTTTTGACCGGCGTATTTTTCCACAAAACCGTCATATTTGGCGATGATTTTTGAAACCTCGCCAAATATCCGCCCAGTGATCTCTTTGACCTCTTCCGGATCCAGCTTTTCCGACATGGCGGTATAGCCCGAAAGGTCTGAAAAAAGTACCGTCACATGCTTGCGCTCTCCTTCAGTCGCCAATCGGGTTGTCTCTTCTTTTGCTTCCTCGACAACCTTCCGGCCGCATTGGCCGCAAAATCTATCGCCGGCCTGCAATTCATGACCGCAGCCGTCGCAGGCCAATAACAGCGCTGCGCCGCACTCCCGGCAGAATTTGTTGTCATCGGGATTTTCGATATGGCATTTGGGGCATTTCACTTTTTAATTCCATCCGAAGGAAAAGTTGACAAATTTATCTTTATGCGATACATTTCTATAAAATGAGATACATGGAGATAAAATCATGCCAATCAGTCTCAGGATTCCACCTGAAAAAGAAAAAAAGATTCAAAAGTACGCCAAAAAAACGGGCATGACCAAGACGGCCGTTATTTTGTCAGCGGTCGATGAGAAACTGGGCCTGACAAAAAATCGGGAACAAACCATTCGCGAACTCGCCGGCTGGCTCTCCCATGAAGAAGCTGTCGAATTGCGCGAAGCCGTTGAGGTATTCGG
>JASFGN010000436.1:0-3915 GCA_050123735.1 Desulfobacterales bacterium
AAACTTACCGTGTATAGCTGGATGGATGCATACAAAAAAGCACATAAACCGATGCAGCGCCCATAGTTGTGCCGTTTACGGTTTCACCGTAATGTGCCTCAATTGGCTTAGGTAAAAATTTGTAATGATTCTAATTACTTTATACCCCATTGGCCCACCAATTGTCAAATATTTCCTTTTTTTCACAGCGTCGAGCCGGCCGCCTGCCGTACCAACCGGGCGGCAAATATGAAGCTGGCGGATCTGGATAAAATTGCCGGCGAAGCCGCCATCCGGCGTGTCGAACGACATCCGATTGCGTTGATGGAGATGGGTCCGCATCTTTTTTCCCTAAAATTGTTCTAATTTAACCTTCAGCGAAAAAAATAAAATTAAGGCTTGAAATTTTTTAATTTATAGCGCATTAATTTCACCTTAATTTGACGACGTTCATCTAACGTTAAGGGTATGCAGTTCTGACCGTGCTACTGTTTGAACCAGAGTCTGTATTCTAACCGAAAAAGGGAGTCCAATATGCAGAAGGTGGGTATTTTACCGGTGTGCTTTGTAATGGCGATAATTTTTGGATCGGCACTGGTCGTATCCGGTGAGGAAGACGTTGAAGATATGGTCGTTCCAATGGGAATCATCGTGCTCGGTGCTCCTGAAGGCGTGGAGCAAAAAAGGGCGCCTGTGGACTTTCCGCATTCCAGGCATTTTGGTTTCGAATGCCAGACGTGTCATCATACATGGGAAGGCACCACCCAGATAAAGGGTTGTATGACTGCCGGCTGCCATGATGTGACAGAGGCGGCCACAAAAGCCCAGCAGGGAACGCCCACAAGAGCTGAAGAAATCCGGTACTTTAAGAAAGCTTATCATGAATCATGCATCGGATGCCACAAGGTGATGAAGCTTAAAAACCGAAAAATTGAAATGTCCGGCAAAAAACTGGACGGCCCCTTGCCCAATCCCGGGCCCATCAGCTGTGCTGGATGCCATCCCAAAGAGGAATAAAGCGTTTACACGACCATCCCGTCAGACGGCTTTTGGCGGGCAAATATCAATGCATACGAATTTGTTTAAGCTGACTGAATTTTTCGAGCCGAATGGTCAAATTTGCTGATTGACCATTCGCATCTTGAAAAAACACAATCAAGTGCAAGGATTGTGCGTTCATACCAAGATAAAAACCAGTGATTTGATTTGCAGCTGAAACCAATTTCAGGGCCCGATCGATCTGATCGGGCCTTTCTGTTCCGGAGCGAATCACCGAGCTAAAAAACCGCCTCGCATTTTTACCGTTAAATATCCGTTGTGCCGCAGGGCACAAATCTTCATATCTGAGCCAGGTAAAATGCTCGAGAACTTTTTTAAATTGCTGCTGCAGGGTCGGGCTTTTGGCAAAACAACCCACACCCACAATATTTGCTATGTGGTTCATTTCGAACTCCCCGCTTCTTTTATTGGGTAATGCCCCCAAAAGGCGGCTGTAATGTTGCTTTCAGGTGTCCCACCTTCGCAGAAGCTGCGGCGCGGCAAGCAGTGTTCAGGTGTCAGTTTGCAGATAATGAATGAAACAACTGCAAAATGATGCGACCTATCTGTTTTCTGTCTCCTGAAACCCGAAACCTAATCGCATACGGTGCTGCAATGCTCGTTAAAGTATTCAGCCGCTTGCCGGACCGTATCGAATGTGATCCAATCGCGCCATACGGTAACTTCGCCCTGTCTGCGCGTAAGCTCGATCGTCGTATTGCCGTGGTACTCGTAACATTCATCATACTCCGCGCTAATATTGTGCTTCGTCATTTGTTGATCCCCCATTGGTGGTTTGTTTGCTTTTTTGGCTTAAAATCAATTTTATCTTGATGACAACATTAGCACAGGGATTTGTCAGATACGGACAAAGTCGAAAAAAATTAAAGTCCGATTTGTAATTTTTGCGCAAATCCGTCTGCCACCGCTTCCATTATCGCGACCCGGCCCGCCTCGCCCGTCCGCCTCGCCTGCTGGGCTGGAGGGTCGCGATGGCGGGCGTGGTCCGCGAAGCCGCTATGTTAAAATGTTTGGAATTTAGAATTTTGATTTTTGTGATTTGTTTGATATTTGTATTTTTTGATTTGGGATTTGACCATTCGATGTCTGGAATTTTCGGCCTTCAGGAAGGCACCTGAACTGAAGTGAGCTTCGAGTATGATAAAGGAGGAATTTGATGGCGCGGGGAAATCAACTGGCCAGGCAGTGGCGCATTTTGCAAAGTTTAATTGCCTCACGCAGAGGAAAATCTGCTGCTGATCTGGCCCGGGAGCTTGAATACCACTGGCGGACGGTATATCGGGATCTTGAAGCTCTGCAGCTGGCCGGTTTTCCGATCTTTACCGACCGGGTGGATGGTAAAAACCTGTGGTCGATTCTGGACAGTGCCCGGCAGAATGTCCCGATTCCGCTGGACCTGACTGAGGTCATGGCGCTGTATTTCAGCCGGGGGTTGATGCGGGTTCTAAAAGATACGGTTTTTTATGAATCCCTGGAGTCCTTTTTTCAAAAAATTAAAGCCACGCTGCCGGCCGAGACCATTCAATATCTGGAAAAGATCGAACAAAGTTTAGAGGTGGGTTCAAAGCCTTATAAACACTATGACCATTTGCGGGATGTGATCGACCGGATCAGCCAGGCGACCGTTGATCGTCAGATGATTGAAATTGACTATTACACGATGAGCCGGAAAAAAAGGACCCGGCGCAAGGTGGCTCCGTATAAAATCTGGTTGTTTGACGGCGCGTTCTATCTGGTCGGCAATTGCGGTCTGCGGGAAGATATCCGAATTTTTGCGCTGGATCGGATCAAATCATTACGGTTGACGGATGAAATATTTGAGATGCCTGCAGATTTTAAGGTAGAAGATTTCATGCAGACCAGTTTTGGCGTGTTTCATGGCGAGCCGCAGGACGTTAGAATCCGGTTCGCACCTGAAGTTGCCGGGTACATCAGGGAAAAAACCTGGCATGCAACCCAGAAAATTAAATCTCAAAATGACGGGTCCGTTATTTTTGAGGCCCGGGTGGCCGGCACCGATGAAATCAAATACTGGCTGATGAGCTGGGGCGGCAAGGCCGAGGTGCTGTCACCGGCAACGTTGCGGGATGAAATATTGGCGGAAGCCAAGGCGATGCAGCACACTTATCAGCGCTGAAAGTTGGAACATCACCACCGATATTTGTGTTTGTTTCGAGTTTCGAAATTCGGATTTCAAATTTAAGAACGCTTTAAAAGCTTAGAAAAATAAAACAAGAAAGTATTTTATAATGAAAAACTTGCATAATGAATCACCTGAGGAGTTTTAGGTGGTCAGCTTCTTTATGGCTTCCCGCATCAGCCTGGCAATCGGCAACCCCTGGGGGCAGTTGCGCTCCGCCTTTGTATAATCCAGTCGCGACAGCCGCCTTTGGATGTTTGGAGTAATTTTTCTAAACCCTTCTGCAGCCAGTGCATCATCCTCGTAACTATTCGCGTACATCAAATAACGCATGACATCACCGATGGGCGCTTGCCCTTCGACGCAGGATTCGCAAATCGCGCTGCAACCGGTACAGTACGCGGAGCGGGTTTCGTGAGCATAACGCTGCAGCAATTCGTTATCCCGCGTGGAAAGTTGGGTTTTGTCCAGGGCGGCCGCCACATTTGACATCAGAATGGTCATATTTTTCATACGCGAGCAGATGCTGGATATTTGCGGGTTTTGCCACACGGCTTTGAGTTTGGCCTGGGCGTCGGTGAATCCTTTTTGCAGAAATCGTCCGGCCAACTGGAGCTCGCTTTCCGAATCGGTTCTGACCTGACCGCCGCCCTGGGTTTTCATGGCCGTCAGGCCAATGCCGGCTTCGACACAGGCATCGACGGCGCGCCGCATGTCATCAGAGTGCATCAGACGGT